>NZ_JAPZLD010000048.1:0-85707 GCF_030182635.1 Amycolatopsis ponsaeliensis | reverse complement strand
AGTGGGAAACAGGGTTAGAACGCTGTTTCTCACTCACGACAAGCCGCGGCAGACCGCCCGCCGAAACCTGGCCGTTGCTGCCGGCCTCCTCCGCGCCTGCGATGCCACGGCCGGCGGTCGGCCCGCCCACCTCGCCCGCGACCAAGCCACGAGCGTCACCGTCTCGAGCGTCTCCCTCGATCCCGCGGCCCGCGGCTAGCTCGCGCAACCCCTCCACCACCTCAGCGCGGCTCTCCCCCACCACCGCACCACGCACCGGCAAGTGCTCGCGTCCGTGAGCCAGCGTCGAGGCCACCGCGCCCAACGGCACCTCCGACCTCTCGACCCACTCCGCCAGCTCACCCGCCCGCGCCCGCAGGACCTCTTCCGACCGGGCCGAAAGCGCGAACACTTCCGGTCCCGCAACCTCGGCCACCCGCACCGGGAACGACGCCGCCGGCCACTCCTCGAGCACCACGTGCGCGTTGGTCCCGCCGAAGCCGAATGCCGATACCCCGGCTCGCGCAGTCCCCGAGTAACGCGGCCACTCCGTGCCCGCGCTCACCACTCGCAGCCCCGTGAAGTCGATGTGCGGGTTCGGCTCGCGGAAGTGCAGGCTCGGCGGGAGCCGCCGGTGCGTCATCGCCAGCACCACCTTCAGCAGCCCAGCGATGCCCGCCGCCCCTTCGAGGTGGCCCAGGTTGCTCTTCACCGATCCCAGCAGCAGCGGACGGTCAGCGGCACGTCCCAGTACCGCCGTCAGTGCCCCGGCCTCCAGCGGATCCCCCAACGGCGTGCCCGTCCCGTGCGCCTCGACGTAGTCCACACTGGACGGATCGACTCCCGAAGACGCATACGCCGAGCGCAGCAAGTCGGCCTGGGCCAACGGGTTGGGTGCCGTCATGCCGTTGGACCGGCCGTCGGAGTTCACCGCGCTGCCGCGCAGCACCGCCAATACCCGGTCGCCCGCGCGACGGGCCGCCCGCAACGGCTTCAGCACGACCACCCCGCACCCCTCGCCGCGTGCGATGCCGTCGGCACCTGCGTCGAACGGCTTGCAGTGCCCGTCCGCGGCCAGCACCCCGGCGCGGTGGAAGCCCGCGGTGATGCCGGGCGACAGCAGCACGTTCACCCCGGCGGCCAGCGCCAGCTCGCTCTCGCCGCGGCGCAGGCTCTGCATCGCCTGGTGCACCGCGACCAGCGACGACGAACACGCCGTGTCGAGCGTGAGACTCGGCCCGCGCAGGTCGAGCAGGTACGACAGCCGGTTGGCCGCGATGCTCGCCGCCGCCCCCGTGCCCGACCAGACGTCGACGCCCGCGACGTCGGTCATCGTCAGCGAGCCGTACTCGGTGGCCGACAGCCCGACGAACACGCCGGTGCGGCTGCCGCGCAGGCCGGACGGCGGGATCCCGGCGTGCTCCAGCGCCGCCCAGGCCACCTCCAGGAGGATCCGCTGCTGCGGGTCCATCGCTTCGGCCTCGCGCGGGGTGATGCCGAAGAACTCCGCGTCGAACCCGGCGACGTCGTCGAGGAACCCGCCCCGCATCGGCAACCCCGCGAGATCGGACTCGGGCGCGAACGTCTCCCAACGACCCTCGGGGACGTCGCCGATGCCGTCGCCGCCGGCGTCGAGGAAGCGCCAGAACGCCTCCGGCGAGTCGATCCCGCCCGGCAGCCGGCACCCGAGGCCGACGACCGCGATCGGTTCCTCCACGTGCAGCTCCGGCGCCGAGGCCACGGAAGAGTCCCCTGTGGACAGATGAGCGGCCAGCGCGGTGATCGTCGGGTACTGCCAGACGAGGGTCACGTCCAGGGGACGGCCGACGAACCGACCGAGATCGGCCGCGAGGACCGTCGCGTCCCGTGAGGACAGTCCCGTCTCCTGCAACGGCCGGTCGGGGTCCACCGGGCCGAGCCGGGCGAGGAGCCACGCGCGCACCGCGTCCGTCGTGGTCATCCGAGCCGCCGCCCGTCGAGGGAACCGTCCGAGTAGGACGCCCGGGAGTGCGCCCGGCTGATCTTGCCGCTGGACGTCCGGGGCACCTCCCCGGGCGCCAGGACGACGACGTCGTGCAGGCGCAGGCCGTGCCCGGCCGACACGGCCGCTCGCACCGCGGCCGTCACCTCGGCGGCGCCGAGGTCGGAGTCCTTGGCGCGTTCCAGCGCCACGACCGCGGCTTCCCCGTCATCGGTGCCGATCGCGAAGACCGCGGCCGAGTGCGGCCGGACGCCCGCGTGCTGCTCGACCGTCTGCTCGATGTCCTGCGGGTAGTGGTTGCGGCCGTCGACGACGACCAGGTCCTTCAGCCGGCCGGTGACGTACAGCTCGCCCTCGAAGAGCACACCGAGGTCCCCGGTCGCCAGCCAGCCTTCGCCGGTGTCCGGGTCGAGCGGCGGCAGGCCGAAAGTCTCGGACGACTCCCGGCCCCAGTAGCCGCGGCCGACGTTCGGGCCGCTCACCCGGATCTCGCCGACCGCGCCGGGCTCGAGAGCTTCGCCGCTGACGGGGTCGGCGATGCGCACCCGCTGCCCGGTCGGGTGGCCGCACGAGACGAGGGTCGAACCGGACGTGGCCGGCACCGCGAACCCGGCGGCCAGCCGGTCCCGGTCGAACGTGACCTGCCGGGCGGGTTTTCCGGCGTCGGACACGGAGACGAACACGGTGGCCTCGGCCAGGCCGTAGGCCGACCGGTGGACCTCCGGCCGCAGCCCGCACTCGGCGAACGCGTCTTCGAACTTCGCGATCGTCGCCGGCAGAACCGGTTCGCTGCCGTTGGCCAGCGAGACGACCCGGCTCAGCTCCAGGTAACTCTTTTCGGCTTCGGACACGCGAGAAGCGCAGTAGGCGTAGGCGAAGTTGGGCGCTGCGCTGATCGCGCCGGGACTGGCCGAGAGCGCGCGCAGCCATCGCGACGGCCGTTCGAGGAACGCCAGCGGGTCCATCAGCACCGACGCCATGCCGGCGACCATCGGCGCGGCGATGCCGAGGACCAGCCCCATGTCGTGGAAGAGCGGAAGCCAGCTGACCGTCGAGGTGGTCCGGCTTTCGGCGCCGTAGGCGGTGCACGCCTGGCGGGCGTTCGCCAGCACGTTGCGGTGGGTCAGCACGACCCCGGCGGGCGAGCGGGTGGAGCCCGACGTGTACTGCAGGTACGCCGTGGCATCGGGATCCGGTGCCGGCCATTCCCGCGGTTCGGCCGGTGCCAGGGAATCGACGGCGACCACCGCCGGCCGCACCCCCGAATCGGCGAGAAACGGGTGGACCGCCTCGATTTCCCCGGTCGTGGTGAGCACGACCCGCGGGGCGCAGTCGGCGAACGTCGCGGCCAGCCGGCCCGCGTGCCCGGGCAGGCCGGGCGCGAACAGCGGCACGGCGACCAGCCCGGCCCGGATCGCGCCGAGGAACGCGACGACGTAGTCCACGGACTGCCCGGCGAGCACCGCCGCCCGCTCCCCCGGTGCAGTGATTCCGCTCAACCGTGCGGCAACCGCGCCGACCCGCTCGTCGAGCTGTCGCCAGGTGAGCGTGACGGCCCGGCCGTCCGCCGCGGCGCGGTGGTCCAGGTGGGTCACGGCGACCTCGTCGCCGAGCACCCGCGCCCACCGGGCCAGCAGGGTCGCCAGCGAGGCGCGGTCGTCGGTGGTTTCCCCGGTGACGGGAACCGGCTGGGAAATGGTTTCCATGGCTCCTCGCAGATAGCGTTTACCGGCGCAGTGAATAGCTGCTCCCGGGCGGTTGTCAATCAGGCGAATTCCGATGCTCACCGGCACGCGCATTACGGCACCGCGCGTTTGTCACTTGGCGACGAGGTCGCGGCGGACCGGCTCCGCAGCACGCGCCCGGCCAGCAGCGCACCGGCGAACGTCAGCCCGGCCGCGACGAGGAGACCGGCGGTATATCCGGTGGCCAGCGCCGACCCCCGCGTCGCGCCCGCGTCGAGCCGCGTCGCCCGCACCGCCGTCAGAACGGCGCCGATCAGCGCGACGCCCAACGCGCTCGACAGCTCTCGGGACGCCGTGAGCAGCCCGGACGCCGTGCCGGACCGCCGTTCGGCGACGACGTCCAGCGCGTGCGACGTCAACGGTGTCGTGAACGCCGAGCCCGCCCCGATGAGCACCAGCCCGGGCAGCCGCGGAAGAACGGCCGGGAGGTGGTTCACGGCGGCGAGCGCGAGCAGTCCGCAGGCCACGACGGCGAGCCCGGCCGCGACCGTCCGATGGGGACCGAACCGGGCCACCGCCCACGGGACCGGCGGCGTCGCGGCCACCACCGCGACCGCGACCAGCGCGAGCGGCAACCCCGCCCGGACCGGGTCGAGACCGAGGAACTCCTGGTGCAGCAAGGGCGTGAAGAAGACGATGCCCGAGATCCCGAGGCCCCACAGCACCTGTACGGCGAGCGAACCGGCGAACACCCGGTTGCCGGTCAGGTCGACCGGCACCAGCCGCTCCCGCGCCCGGCGCTCCCGGAAGACGAACCCCGCGCCGAGCAAGGCACCGGAGATCAGCAGCGCAGCCCCGGTACGCGGGTCGTCGCCCCACGAGACGAGCGCCGCGGTGAGCAGGACCAGGCTCGCCGTCACGACGACCATCGCCCCGACGGCCGGCCGCGGACCGGGCGGCTCGCGACCCGCCGGCACGGTTCCCGGCAGCAGGACGAGCATCGCCGCCACGAACGGGAGGTTGACGAAGAAGATCCAGGCCCAGCCCAGATATTCGCTCAGCAGCCCGCCGAGTGCCGGGCCCAGCGCGAGCGCGGCGGCCAGGCACGCGGTCCACACGGCGGCGCCGAGCGTCCGGCCCCGCGCGTCGAGGTTCGACCGCAGCAGGCTCAGCAGGCCGGGCACGAGGAACGCCGCTGCCGCGCCCTGCAGCACCCGGGCGGCGACGAGCAGGCCCACCGAGCCGGCCAGCCCGCCGGCGGCCGCGCCGATCCCGAACGCGAGCAGCCCGGCCAGCAGCGTCGGGCGGCGGCCCCAGCGGTCGATCAGGGTGCCCGCCACCAGCAGCAGGCCGGCGAACGGGAGCATGTAGCCGAGAGCGACCCACTGCAGCGTCCCGAGGTCCAGCCCGAGGTCGCGGGCGATGGAGGGAGCGCCGGCCGCGACGATGGTGTTGTCCAGGGTCGTCACGAACGCGCCGAGCGCGATCAGCACCAGCGTCCGCCTGGTCATCGCGCGCTCCCCACCAGCTCGCGGACGGCCGGAGCGCGCCGCGGGAACCACCAGTTGGCTTCGCCGAGCCACGCCATCACGGCCGGGACGAGCACGCACCGGACGACGACCGCGTCGAGGAGCACGGCGACGGTCAGCCCCACCCCGGCTTCCCGCACGACACGGGCGTCCACGAAGGCGAACGCCACGAACACCAGCGCCATGATCAGCGCGGCCGCGGTGATGGTCCGGCCGGTCGCCGCGACGCCGTCGACGATCGCGGTCCGCGTCTCGCGGCGGCGGCGCCACGCCTCCTGGATGCGCGCGATGAGGAAGACCTCGTAGTCCATCGACAGGCCGAACAGGCCGGCGAACAGGAACACCGGCAGGTACGGCTCGATCGGGCCGCCGAAGGCGAACACGACGGCGCCCGTCGTCGCGGCCGCGGTCAGCAGGTTCATCACCGCCGCCGTCAGCGGGATCAGCACACTGCGGAACACCCAGGCGAGCAGCAGCACCGAGATGCCGACCACGCTGAAGAGGAACAGCGGGAGCCGCGCGGTGATGGCCGCGGAGAAGTCGGCCCGGGCCGCGACCAGCCCGCCGACGTGCGTGTTCGGGCCGCTGACGGTCGTGGCCATCATCCGCGTCCACGCCAGCAGCTCGCCGGTCGCCGGGTCGTCGGGTGCGGTGCGCGGGACGACCGTCAGCACCCAGCGGCCGCCGGTGAGCGTGGTCGGCGGGCCGACGTCGGCACGGGCGAGCAGCGCTTCCCGGAGCGTGCCCAGCGACGGGTCGCCCGAGCCCACCACCAGCAGCGGAGCGCCGGCGCCCGGGCCGAAGCCGTCTTGCGAGAGCTCGGCAGCGGTCCGCGTGATGCTGCCGGGCGGGTCGAGGGCGGCGTCCGGCACGCCGAGCCGCAGCCCGGTCATCGGCAGCGCGAGCACGGCCACGACCAGCAATGCGGCGAGCGTGCACGGGCCCGGCCGCCCGGTCACCGCCCGCGCTAGGCGGGCCCAGCGGCGGCCGCGCCCCTCCGCCGGGATCCGCATCCGCGTGGCCACCGGCCGCAGCAGCGCGGGCAGGAGGGTCAGCGCGGCGGCCGCGGTGAGCAGCACGGAAACCGCGGCGGCGACGGTGATCCCGTCGAGGAACGGCAGGCCGACGGTCAGCATTCCGGCCAGCGAGACGCACACGGTGAGCCCGGCGAAGACCACGCTGCGGCCCGACGTCGCCGCCGCGACGGCCAGCGCCGCCGCGGGGTCCGCGCCTTCGCGGCGGCCCTGCCGGTAGCGCGTGAGCACGAACAGCGCGTAGTCGACACCGACGCCGAGACCCAGCAGAGCGGCGATCTCGGTGCTGATCTTCGGGACGGTCATGACGTGCGACAACAGCGTCACGACGGCCAGCGCGCAGCCGACCGACACCGACGCGGTGAGGACCGGGAGCAGCACGCACGCCGGCGAGCGGAACGTCACCAGCAGTACGAGGGCCGCGGCGAGCAGGCCGATCCCGGCGTTGCCCAGGTCCGGCGCGGCGGCCGTCATCGCGGCGAGCTCCCCCGACGCCCCGGCGGTGAGGTCTCCGGCGTCCCGGACGACGGCCGCGAAGGCGTCCGCCGTGTCCTGGCCGAGGTCGGCGGCCGGCGCGTCGAACCGGACGGGCAGGACCGCCGTCCGGTGGTCGTCCGACACCTGGCCGGGCGGCGGTCCGACGGCCACGACGTGCGGGAGCGCCGCCAGCCGGGCGGCGAACGCGTCGAGCCGGGCACGGCCGGTGCCGGTGTCGACCGGGCCGTCCGGCACGCGGACGACGACGCGTTCTTCGGTGCCGGTGGACTGCAGCAGCCGGGCCGCGGCGGTGCTGTCCGCGGCCGGCAGGTCGACCGTGTCGCGGAAGTCCGCGCCGATGTGCAGCACGGCGGCGACGAGCCCGGCCAGCGCCGTCAGCCACACCGCGACGACCACGCCGGAGTAGCGGAAGCACCACGAAACGACGCCCGTCATGCCGATCACGCTAACTACGGAATGGGCCGCGAAGATACGGGCCGAGCGCACAAATCGCGTTCCGGAAACCCTTGCGGCCGTGAGTGTTCCGCCGCTTGTCGGACGGGTGACAAAACCGCGCGCGTCCGTTGGTCCCCGCATGACAGAACCCGGTCCGGGCGGTTGCCAATCTCGTTTTCGTGTGCGTCCATGACCTTCGCGACGATGCGGAAAGGGGTGGCCATGACCCGGACGATCAGCGTCCCGCACCCCCGTGGCACCGGCCGGGCACACCAGCTGTGGTGCTCGCTGCCGACCGAGCTGGCGCGGCGGTTCCGGCCGCACGCCGATCCCCTGTCCCGGCGGATCCTCGAAGAGATCCAGCGGGCCGTGCCCGAGTACGCCAAGCCCCTCGAAGGCGAGTTCGGGAAGATGATCGTGCTGGCGATCGAGCGGGCCGTGCTCAGCTGCATCGACAGCATCGACGCTTTACCGTCCACAGAGGACGACTGGCCGAAGCTGTTCCGGGAGGTCGGAAAGCGCGTTCACCACGACGGCGGCAGCCTGAACTCGCTGCAGGCCGCCTACCGCGCGGGCGGGCGCGCGGCTTGGCGGTACTTCGCCGAGCTGGGCCAGGCCCACCGTTTCCCGTCGGCCGTGCTGTGCGTCGGCGCGGAGGCGATTTTCGCTTACGTGGAAGAGATTTCGTCGTACTCGGTCGAGGGGTACACGCTGGCGCAGGCGATGGCGACCGGCACGCTCGAACGCCGTCGCCGCCGGCTGCTCGAGCTCCTCCTGGCCAGCCCGCCGTCGTCCCCGGCGACGATCGCGACGATGGCCGAGGCCGCGAAGTGGACCATGCCGGAGTGGGTCACGGTCGTCGCGCTCGACCCGCGCAGCGAACAGCACCTGACGCCGGCCCCGCAGGTCGCCGACGACGTCCTGCTCGACCTCGAGGGCACCGAGCCCTGCCTGCTGACCCCGAACCCGGACCGCGACCTGCGGGGGCTCGAAGGCCGGCTGCCGGGCTGGCGCGCGGCCGTCGGCCCGCGGGTCCGGCCGGCCGACGCGGCGACGTCGGCGTTGTGGGCTCGCCGCACGCTCGGCCTGGTCCGCCGCGGCCTGGTCGGCGACCACGCGGTGACGCACACGGCCGACCACCTGGCGACGCACTGGCTGCTGCTGGACCGGTTCCTGCTCGACCAGCTGTCGGCGAAGACCCTGGCGCCGTTCGCGGGCCTGACGGTGAAGCAGCAGGTCCGGCTGGCGGAGACGTTGCTGAGCTGGCTGGAGCACAACGGGAACACGCCGGACATCGCGCAGGCGCTGGGTGTGCACCCGCAGACGGTCCGCTACCGCGTGAGCCAGCTGAGCGACCTCTTCGGCGACCGGCTGGCGGATCCGGCGCAGCGGCTGGAGATCCAGATGGCGCTGCGGGCCCATCAGCTGCTGGGCACGCCGCCGCCGGGCGAGCACTGACCCTTGACCGCGTGGCGCCGTCTCCCGCATTCTGTTAGCGCTAACAGGGAGGCTCGCCGATGACGCTCACCGAACTCACCCGGGAGCTGTTCGGGCGCGCCGGCGGCACCGACGTCCACCGGTACACGCTGTCCCGGCCCGGTGGGCTCACCGTCCGGGTGCTCGACTACGGCGGCGTCCTCCAGTCGCTGGAAGCCCCGGACCTTTCCGGGCGGCTCGCCGACGTCGTCCTGGGTTACCCCGACCTCGACGGTTACGTAGCGAACAACCGGCCTGGCGCCCCGCGGGTCTTCCTCGGCGCGGTGATCGGCCGGTTCGCCAACCGGATCGCCGGCGGCGCGTTCACCCTCGACGGCGTCCTGCACCGCGTGCCGGTGAACGACGGGAAGAACAGCCTGCACGGCGGCCCGGAGGGGTTCGACACGCGGGTGTGGACGGCAACCCCGGTCCGCGACGGCATCCGGCTCACGCTGGTAAGCCCGGACGGCGACCAGGGCTACCCCGGCCGGCTCGCAGTGGAGGTGACGTACCGCCTCGACTCGCGGCTGCACATCACGTATCGAGCGACCACGGACGCGCCGACGGTCGTCAACCTGACCAACCACACGTACTGGAACCTGGCGGGCGGCGGCGCGGTGTACGACCATTCGCTGTCGATCGCGGGCGGTTCGTACTGCCCGACCGACGAGGACCTGATCCCGGCGGGCGGCCCGGTGCCGGTCGAGGGGACACCGTTCGACTTCCGCAGGCCGACAACGATCGGGGCTCGTGTGGCCGGCCCCGACCCCCAGCTGGCGATCGGTGGCGGTTACGACCACAACTGGGTCCTCGACGAAGGGGCACCGTTCGCCGCCCGGGTGTGGGAGTCGACGTCCGGCCGGCTGCTGACGATGTGGACGACCGAGCCGGGGTTGCAGTTCTATTCGGGGAATTACCTGGCGAGTCCTGGTGCGGGGTTCGCGCTGGAGGCTCAGCATTTCCCGGACTCGCCGAACCGGCCGGACTTCCCGAGCACGGTGCTCCGGCCGGGAGAGGTGTACCACCAGGAGACGGTCTTCGAGCTGACGACGGCGGAGAGGGCGCCGGTGGTGTGAGCGGTCGCCCGCGAGTGGAGCGGCGTTCGACCTGGAGGCGATGGGGACATTTGCGCAACCAGCGACATGAGCGCCCCTCGCCACACCGGCGGCGTGAACGGCATCCAGCCCGCCGCAGCCTCCGCGGCACCGCCCCGCCGGTCGCGCGAACATCCGCGCTGCCGGCGACGCGAGGAACCCTCACCGCCGGCGGCTTGAGCGGCATCCGCCCCGCTCGTGGCGTGAGCGACATTCGGCCGCCGTCTCGGGCTCTCGGCGTTAGCCTCGCCGCTCATGGGAGATCTTTCCGCTGACCTCGCGCCCACCGGTGTCCTTCGCGCCGCCATCAACCTCGGGAATCCCGTGCTTGCCCACGGGACCGCGGCCGCGCCTGGTGGGGTCACCGTCGACCTCGCTCGTGAGGTGGCCGCGCGGCTGGATGTGCCGGTGGAGTTCGTCTGCTTCGATGCCGCCCGGAAGTCGTTCGAAGCGCTGACCTCGGATACGGCCGACCTCTGCTTCCTCGCGATCGAGCCGGCTCGCGCGGCCTCGGTGGCCTTCACCGCGCCGTACGTCGTCATCGAAGGCGTGTACGTCGTTCCCGAGGATTCGCCGTTCGGCTCGCCCGCGGACGTCGACCGGCCGGGCGTCCGGATCGGCGTCAAGCAGGGTTCGGCCTATGACCTGTTCCTCACCCGGACCCTTGCGCACGCGGCGGTCGTGCGCGGCTCCGACGGCGTCGTCGCCTTCGAGGAACAGGGGCTCAAGGTGGCCGCCGGGATCCGGCAGCCGATGACCTCCTACGTGGCCGAGCACCCCGGAACGCGGGTGATCCCGGAGCGGTTCATGCAGATCCAGCAGGCGGTCGGCACCACGCCGGCCCGCCGGCCCGCGACGGTCGCCTTCCTGCGCGAGCTGGTCGAGGAGCTGAAGGCGAACGGGTTCGTCGCCGACGCGTTGCGCCGCGCCAACCAGCCGGACGCCACGGTCGCACCGCCCGCCGGGTAACCATCACTCTGCGCTGCCCCTGGTCCACGGACAGATATCGCTTCCCCGTCGCCGCCGTCATCGGTGCGGCATCGCGTCTTCTCGACGGTCGCAACGAGTGCTACGTTTCCTACGGTCCAGGTCGAACCGAGGAGCTGCGATGAGGCTTACTCCCAGCGCTCACACCGACTCGTTCTGCCGCGACCGGCTGCCGCCCGGGGACCAGTGGCCGCGGCTCGTCTTCGACCTTCCCGAACTCGACTACCCCGACCGGCTCAACGCCGCCACCGCCCTGCTCGACGGCGCCGTCGAGCGTTTCGGCGCCGACCGGCCGTGCTTGCGCTCGCTCGACGAGACGTGGACCTACGGCGAGGTGCTCGCGCGCGCCAACCGGATCGCACACGTCCTCACCGCCGAGCTCGGGGTCGTCCCCGGGAACCGCGTGCTGCTGCGCGGCGCCAACACGCCGTGGCTGGCGGCCTGCTGGCTGGGCGTACTCAAGGCCGGTGCCGTCGCCGTCTCCACGATGCCGATGCTGCGCCGCCACGAGCTCGACAAGATCGTCGACCGGGCACGGCCGACTGTCGCCCTCTGCGACGAGCGCCTGCTCGACGAACTGCCGCCCGGACTGCCCGTCGTCGCCTACGGCACCGACCTCGCCGGACGCTGCGCGCGGCACCCGGCGACCTTCGACGACGTGCCGACCGCCGCCGACGACGTCGCACTGCTCGCCTTCACCTCCGGCACCACCGGGACACCCAAGGCGACGATGCACTTCCACCGCGACCTGCTCGCCATCGCCGACACGTTCTCCCGGCACGTCGTCCGCCCCACCGCGGACGACCTCTTCTGCGGCACGCCTCCCCTCGCGTTCACCTTCGGCCTCGGCGGCCTCCTCGTCTTCCCGCTGCACGCCGGCGCGTCCACGCTGCTCCTGGAACGCGCCACACCCCACGAACTGGCCTCGATCGTCGCCGAGCAGTCGGTGACCGTGCTGTTCACGGCACCGACCGCCTACCGCGCGATCCTCGGCTCCGGCGATGGACCCCTGCTCAAGGACGTGCGCCGCGCCGTCTCCGCCGGCGAAGCCCTGCCCGCCGCCGTGGCCGAGCAGTACCGCGACCTCGTCGGTCGCCCGCTCATCGACGGCATCGGCAGCACGGAGATGCTGCACGTCTTCATCTCCGCGGCCGACGCCGCCGCCCGCCCCGGCACCACCGGCACCGTCGTACCCGGGTTCCGCGCGGCCGTCCTGGACATCGACGGCGCGCCCGTGCCCGACGGCACGCCCGGGCTGCTCGCCGTGCAGGGCCCCACCGGCTGCCGCTACCTCGAGGACCCGCGGCAGGCCGACTACGTCCGTGACGGCTGGAACATCACCGGCGACACCTACGTCCGCGAACCCGACGGCTACTTCCGGTTCGTGGCGCGCAGCGACGACATGATCGTCTCCTCCGGTTACAACATCGCCGCTCCCGAGGTCGAAGAAGTGCTGCTGAGCCACCCGGACGTCGACGAGTGCGCGGTCGTCGGCACGCCCGATCCGGACCGGGGCGCGGTCGTGACCGCCTTCGTCGTGCCGCGGCCCGGCGCCACTCCGGGCCCGGACCTCGCGCACGCCCTGCAGGAGCACGCCAAAGCCGTTGCGGCGCCGTACAAGTACCCGCGCCGGGTGCGGTTCGTCGACGCGCTGCCGCGCAACGCGAGCGGGAAGCTGCAGCGTTTCCTGCTGCGCGAGCGGTGACGGGGGTGACGGGCCCGCTGCCGAGGTGGGGTGGCGGTGGGCCCGTCACGTCTGGGGAGTGCCGGGGACATGCCTCCATCGTAGCCGTGGATTCGAACATCTGTTCCCCTCCCTTCGGGTGAAATGCGGCTACGAAACGTCACCAGCACCGCGGCATTTCGCGCCGCGACAACACTTCCGGGTGACGCGAAGTCCTCAATGGACACTCACCGACCACGGCAAACGCGCCGGACACCCCGGCCGGGACCCCGTCACGCGACCCACCCGCGCCGGCGAACCGGCCGTGCGCACCGGGCGCCGTCAACGGTAAAACTCCTGACACCGCACTGACCTGCGCCGGAGGACCATCACCCCGACGCGCCGCCGAGGCGGTGGCCGGCCCGGAAACCGGGTCCCATAAAGTCTTCGCGCAGCCATCCGGAGGTGAACGCCCGCGTGCCCGACGTCGACTACTACGAGGTGCTCGGCATCCGCCGGAACGCCACGGCGGCCGACGTCAAGACGGCCTACCGCCGGCTGGCGAAGACCATGCACCCGGACGGCGGCGGCACCGTCGGCACGTTCCGGCTGCTCCGCGAGGCCTACGACGTCCTGGGCGACCCCGTCGCCCGCGCGCGGTACGACTCCGGCGGCGCGACCGTGGTGGCCGTCCCAGTCCGGCCGCGGCCCCGGCGGCGCTTCGGGGACGAGCCCGGGTTCGTCCCCGACCTGCCCGAACTGGACGCCGAAGACCTCGGCTGGTGGCACTTCGCCGGGCAGGACACTCGGATGCGCCACGGCCGCCGCCGCGGGCCCGGGCACACGCCGGTCGTCGCCGCGGTGGGCGGGATGGTGCTGGTGCTGCTTCCGCTGGTCACCGGGGTGGGGTTCAGCACGCCGGTGCTCATCGTCTGGCTGCTGCTGACGGCGGGAACCGCGCTGCTCGTCCAGCGCCTCGCCCGCGGCTACCTGCGGGCGAACAAGGCGCGCGAGGCGTACGCGGAGGAGTTCGGCGGCCGCACCGTGTTCGGCGCCCCCGGCACCGAGCGCGACGAACTCGCCGAGCGCCTCACCGCCGACCTGCTCGAGGCCTACCTGACCCGGCTGCCCGGTGCCCGCATCTTCCACGGGCTCGCGTGGCCGGGCTCGGTGTTCGCCGACGTCGACCACGCGGTGCTGTGCGGCAAGCGGCTGGTGCTGATCGAGTCGAAGCTGTGGCTGCCCGGTCACTACGAGACGGCCGAGGACGGCAGGCTGCTGCGCAACGGCCGGCCGTTCCGCGGCGGCGGCAGCCGGCTGGCCGAGAGCCTCGCGGCGTACCGCGACCTGCTGCCCGGCGTGGCGTTGCGCGGCGTGATGATCGTGTACCCGAGCCGCAGCGGCGAGCTGACCACGGCCGACCCGGGTGATCTGCCCGCGGCGCCGATGACGCCCGAGGAGTTCCTGCACGAGATCGGCGAGTGGCTGGCCGCGGATCCGTCCACTGTGGATCATCAGGCGCTGCGGACGATGCGCGACCAGGTCGTGGGCGGCGGCGGCCGGGCGGCCTGATCCTGGCCGGATGAACTCCCGCGGCACCGGTGCGAGCCGACAGTCGGCTCGCGTGCCGGAAGGGTCGGCTCGTGTACCTGGAGGGTCGGCTCACGTGCCCGGAGAGTCGGGTCGCGTACCTGGAGGGTCGGATAGCCGCACGGCGGCCGTGCGAGGGTGGGCGGGTGAACCCTGCCGCCACGCTGGGGACCGTGCTGCTGGCCTACCTCCCCGCCGCCGTCTCCCCCGGCCCGAACTTCGTGCTCATCGCGCACACCGCCGCGGCCGGTACCCGGCGGGCCGCGGTGGCGGTCGCGCTCGGAGTCGTCGCCGCGGGTGGGGTGCTGGCCGCCGTTGCCGTCTTCGGGCTGGGTGGGGTGCTCGCCCGGCTGCCGTGGCTGGCCGCCGCCCTGCGCGTGGTCTGCGGCGGCTATCTGGCCTGGCTCGGGGTGCGGCTGTGGCTGCGAGCCCGCACGCCGGAAGCGCCGGATGGGGCGGCCGACCGCGGCGCCGGCGAGACCGCACCGGCCCGAGCCGGCAAAGCCGCACCACCGGACCGAGGCCCGCACCACTTCCGCCAAGGCGTCCTCAGCAACCTGACCAACCCCAAAGCCGCCGCCTTCTTCGGCAGCGTCCTCACCGCGACACTCCCGCCGACCGAACCCACCGCCGTCAAAGCCACCGCAGTCGCGCTGATCCTCCTGACCTCGGCCGCCTGGCACCTGAGCGTCGCCCTGCTGTTCTCCGCGCCCGCCACCCAGCGCTGGTACGCCCACGCCGAACCCACCCTCAACCGGGTCGTCGGCACGATCCTCGTGGTCCTCGGCGTCGCCCTCGCCGTAACGCCGTGAGGGCCTCCCCGCCCGAAAGCGAAGAGGCCCCCACGAAGCGAAACGAAACCTACCGGACTCCACCCGAAGCGCGCTGCTTCTGCGCGTGCGCGGAGCGGGTGCAGACCTCGCCGACGTCGACCGTCTGGCCGCGGTCGGCGTACACGTCCGCCACGCCCACGAGCTGGCCCTTCGGCGACGTGCACGTCAGCTGGTAGGCCTCCTTGGGCCCGTACGTCGGCGGGATCGGCGACGCGAACGACACGTCACCGCTCCAGTCGTCGACCGTGGCCGGGTCGGCCTGGTCGTAGTTGACCACCACGGCGCGGTAGTCGCCGGCCGGCGGGTCGAACAGCACGGCGTGCTCGGACGTCGTGCCGCCGTTCGCCGACGAGCTGACCAGGTTGCCCGCCGCGTCGTAGATGAACAGGTCCCAGTCGGTCGCGGTGTTCGCCCAGTTGATGTTCACGCTGAACTTCCCGTTGTCGACCTGGGGCAGGCCGTTGACGTGGAAGGTGAACGAGTCACCCGCCGGGTCGGCCGGGTAGTTCTGGTTGATCGGCGGCACCCCGGCCGGGTTGGTCACCGGGATGCCCTGCTGCGCCGGGCCCTGCGGGTCGCGCCCGTAGCGGCCGGCCACGTAGGGCCGCGTCGACGGGTTGACCGACCACGCGAACCGCCCACCGGTGGTCGTGAACTTCGAGTTCAGGTCGTCGGTGATGTAGATCGGCGGCTTGGTGGAGCCGTCAGGCTGGATCACCGGCGACGTCGGCGTCTGGAACGTCTTGTGCAGCTTGAGCTGGTAGCCCTTCGGCGCCGAACCGATCAGCGTCGAGTGCTGCTGCGGGTCGGCCGCGCTGCCCAGCTGGTCCAGGAACGCCTGCCGGTTGCCGCCCTTGCCCGCCCCGGACGACGGTGCGAGGCCTTCGTACTCCGCGACGACGCTGTCGGCGTACGGACCGTGGAACCCGTTGCCGCCGACCTCGATGGTGAAGCCCCAGCCGCCGGTGGCCCAGTACGACCAGTCCTCGGTCGAGCCGGTGGTGTCGTAGAGCGCCCAGCTCGGCTGGCTGGTGTAGCCGTTGCGCGACGCCATCTTGTCACCGAGAGCCTTGTAGGCCGGCTCCTCCAGCGGCGGCCGGACGTCGGCCACGCCCGGCGGGCGCAGCACCAGCGCGGCGACCGTGTGCATCGTCATCAGGTTGGTCACCTGGCGCGAGGACACGATCGAGCGCACGTTGCGCACCTCGGGCTCGCTGAACGGCGCGGACCCGCGGAAGGTGTCGCCGCTCCAGGCGAGCTCGGCGCCGGCGCCACCCCAGAAGCCCCCGTAGTTGCGGTTCGGGTCGGTGCCGCGGACGCGGCCGCCCGGGTTGGCCTTGCAGACGCCGGTGGCGTACTGCGGCGGCGAGTCGTTGACGTTGCAGTTCTTGCGCTTCATCTCGTAGTCGAACCGGGTGAAGTCACCCTTCGGCTCGGCCTCGCGGGAGATCTCGAAGCCGTCCGGGTTGATGATCGGCACGACGATGTTGCGGGTCTTGCCGACGAGGCTGCGGATCGCGGGGTCGTGCGCGTACCCGTTGATCAGCTCGTACGCCCACTCGATGACGTGCTCGGCGGCCGGCCACTCCCGGGCGTGGTGCACGCCCATGGTGAAGTTCACCGGCTTGCCGTCGGTGATGTTCTTGACGTCGGTGGCGATCTCGACGCCGACGACGTCACGGCCTTCCCAGGTCGACTCCGGCATGGTGAACGCCGAGACGAGGCCCGGGTTCTTGCGGGCCAGTTCCTTCAGCTCGTAGTTGTAGTCGTAGAGGTGCCGGTAGCTCGTGCGCCCGGACGGCAGCGCCGAAGCGGCGGTCTTCGCGGCGTACTGGCGGTCGGTCTTCGCGTCCTGGACCGACTTGGCCGAGAGGTCGGCTTCGATCACCTTCGACTTGAAGCCGCTGTTCTTGAGCACCTGGCGGTCGGCGTCGTCGGCGAGGACGACCTCGATCCCGGTCGCGTCACCCTTCTCGGTGACGTCGAGGCCGAGGGTGTTCAGCTTGTTCTTGTCGGCGCGCGTCGGCGTCTCGACCCGGACCAGCTCCGCCTTCTGCGCGGTCGTCGGCGTGCCCTGCGGCGTGAGCGCGAGGAAGTCGACGCCGAGCTGGACCTGACCGGCCGAGCCGCCGTAGCGGCAGCCTTGGACGACGAGCTGCTGGCCCTTCTTCACGAAGCTTTCGGCGAGTTCGTGGGTGCGCAACGCCGTGGAGGCGGCGACCACCGCACCTGTCACCTTGTCGAACACGGCGACGTCCCAGTCACCTTCGGCGCCCGAAGTCGCCTTCAACCGAGCCTGGACGAGTCCGTCCACTGTGGACGTCAGCTCGCGGCGATCGGTGCCCGCGGTGCCCTTGGGCAGGACTTTCGCGAAGCACGAGCGTGGTACCGACTTGTCGGCACGCAGGATGTTCTGGGCCGCGCCGGCGGTACCGGCCGGTAACGTGACGAACGCCGCCGCCAGCGCCACGACCGAAGCCGCCAGCACCAGTCTTCTTGGTGAATTCCCCACAGGCAAAGGACCTCCTCGACGAGACCGGCACAGCACGGACGTACCGGTAGCGAGTGACCGTAATGGACGAAAACCGGCTACGGTAACCGCCGTAAGTCGTACAGCCTTAACCCTGTTTTCACACCAAGGTTCGCCCAAAAGGACATTTCACCGGGAGTTCAACCACCGGTCGGCTACTGTCGGTTCATGGTCACGGTCCCTGCGCGACGGACGTCGCTCGCGGTCTCGCTGAGCGGTATCGCCGCCCTCGTGCTCGGTGCCGCGCTGGTGCTGCTGCTCCAGGTCATCCCGCCGACCGACGAGATCAGCGCGACCCGCCGCACGATCAGCGAATACGGGCTGTCGGACCACAAATGGGTGTTCGACCTCGCGGTGATCCTGGTGGCGCTGGGCTCGGCGGCCGGGCTCGCCGTGCTGCACGGCCAGCGGCGGCTGCCCGTGCCCGCGGCCGTCCTGGGGACATTGTGGACGGTCGGCTTGCTGGTCATCGTGGCCTTCCCGAAGCCGGACTGGGCCACGGTCTCGCGCTCGGACTTCGGCGGCACGCTGCACCGGATCGCCAGCGTCGTGGCCTTCGTGGCGCTCCCGCTGGCGGTGCTGGTCGCCGCGCGCACGGCGTTCCCGGGCTCCCCCGGCCGCCGGTGGCTGGCCCGCGTGCTGGCGGTCGCGTCGCTGGGCTGGTTCGCGGTGATCCTCGGCGCCGTGGTGGTGGCCGCGGCCGACGGCGGCCGCTGGTGGACGCTCATCCCGCTCGGCCTCGTCGAACGTGGGATGGCGCTGACGGAGCTGGTCGCGCTGGGCGTCCTGCTCGCTCCAGCGCGTTCTCAGGAGCGGTAGAGCTCCGTCAGCAGGGCGGCGGCCAGGTGCGTCGCCGGGTGCGCGTCGTGGTGCCGCCAGATCAGCCGGACCGGGACGCGGTCCGCGTCGCGCAGCGGCCGGTAGCGGATGCCGTCGCGCCGGTACTGCGCCGCGGTCGCCTCGGGCGTGACGCCGACGCAGCGCCCGGTCGCGATCGCCGCCAGCCAGTCGTCGATGTCGTGGGTGTACTCCACCGACGGCCGGGCGCCCTCGGGCCACAGGTCCAGGGTCGTGGTGCCGGTGCGCCGGTCGACGACGAGCGTGCGGTCGCCGAGCTCGGCGAACCCGATCACGCGGCGCCGCGCCCACGGGTCGTCGGACGCGAGGGCGACGACCCGGCGTTCGTGGCCGACGAGCACGTGGGAGTACCGGCGCGTGTCGACGGCCGTGCGGACGACGGCCAGGTCGCAGCGCCCCTCGGCCAGGCCGCCGGTCGCTGTGTTGGTCCGCACCAGCTGCAGCTCGACGCCCGCGTAGCGGTCTTGCCAGCGCCGCTGGAACTCCGCGGTGTGCCGGCCCACCGCCGACCACGCGTGCCCGAGCCGGAGCCGGGTGTGGCCGGTCGTGACCTCGCGCACCAGGGTTTCCGCGTCGGCCAGCAGGGCCCGCGCCCGGGCGAGGACCGTGACGCCGGCCGTGGTCGGCTCGACGGTCCGGCTGGTGCGGTGCAGCAGCCGGACGCCGAGGACCCGCTCCAGCGCGAGCAGCGTCCGTGACACCGTCGCCTGCGAGACGCCGAGCTCGTGCGCGGCGTCGGTGAAGCTCCCGGTGTCCACGACCGCGACGAGGTGCCGCAGGTGACGCAGTTCCAGCGCGGATTCGGCATCCATGCGTTCAGCGTATAGGTGGCGTGTCGGATGCATTTTGCGTATGCGTCGCGGGCCCTGATAGTCGGGGCATGACAAGCGAAGGACGCCGGCGTGGGGCCGCGCTGATGCTGGGCAGCGGACTGTCCAACCAGGTCGGGGCGTCGGTCGCGGCCCTGGCCTTCCCGCAGCTCGGGCCGGCCGGCGTCGTGGCCGTCCGCCAATGGGTCGCGGCCGCGGTGCTGCTCGCGACCGCCCGGCCCCGGCTGCGCGCGTTCACCGCCGCCCAGTGGCGGCCCGTCCTGGCCCTGGCACTGGTCTTCGGGACGATGAACCTCTCGCTCTACAGCGCGGTCGACCGCATCGGCCTCGGCCTGGCCGTCACCCTCGAGTTCCTCGGCCCGCTGGCCGTCGCCCTCGCCGGGTCACGACGGCGCGGTGACCTGCTGGGCGCACTGGTCGCGGCGGCGGCCGTCGTCGTCCTCGTCCGGCCGCGGCCGAGCACCGACTACCTCGGCATCGGCCTGGCGCTGCTCGCCGCCGCGTGCTGGGCGGCCTACATCCTGCTCAACCGCGCGGTGGGGGCGCGCATCCCCGGCGTCGCGGGCTCGGCGGCGGCCGCGGGCGCGTCCGGGCTGGCGTACGTGCCGGTCGGCGTCTGGGCGATGATCGCGCACCGGCCGGGCCTCGGCGCCGTCCTCGCCGCGGTGACCGCCGGCGTCCTGTCGTCGGCCGTGCCGATGCTGGCCGACCTGCTGACCCTGCGCCAGGTCCCCGCATCGGTGTTCGGCACGGTGATGAGCGTGAACCCGGTCCTGGCGGCGCTGGTCGGCTGGGTGGTCCTCGGTCAGAGTCTCGACGCGCTGTCGTGGGCGGCGATCGGCGTGATCGTCGCGGTCAACGTCCTGGTGGTGGTCAGACCTCCCGCAACACCGGTTCCGTCGTCTCCGTCAGCCGCGGGTCCGGCCGCTCCCCCGACATCGCCAGGAAGCCCCGAGCCACCCGGAGCAGCAGCGGCCAGTTCTTCGGGTTCTTCTTGTCCACCCCGCCGATCAGCTGCTTGAGCATCGAGAGCGTGTCGAAGTAGATGCGCTCGCACACCAGTTTTTCGTCGGCGTCGAACACGAAGTAGGCCGTCATGCGGACGCGGAAGCGGGACCCGGTCGCCGGGATCGCGCCGAGCGGGCCGAGGTGCGTGCCCAGCAGCCAGAACTCGACGACGACCGCGTCGGCGCTGTGCCGCAGCGCGATCAGCTCGTGGTGCTGGTCGGGGAACGCGGTGCGGGTGTCGTGGTAGTAGCCGCGGACGGCGCCGGCGCCGTCGTGGACCGTCATCGTCGCGACGACTTCGTAGTGCGGGTGCGGGAACGTCGAGAGCGTGGCGTCCCAGTCCTGGGCGACCTCGTCGCGGAAGTGGTCGAGCACCAGCTTCTGCCGGGCCGCGAGGACTTCGGGTGCGGGGATGTCGAACTCGGTCATCGACGCTCCTTGAATCTACGGTGTAGGTAATCGACGATAACCTACACTGTAGAGACGCTGAAGGAAGGGGACGTCGTGACGGTGCTCGACGCAGCTCTCGCCCGGGCGAAGCCCGCCATCCGGTGGAGCCTCGGCCACGCGCTCCCCCGGACCGTGCTGCGCCGCGAAGCCCGGCGCGGCGACCTCCAGGGGCGGATGGTCGTCGCCGCGGCCGAGGGCCACGACCTCACCGGGCTGTTCGAGGAGATCCGCGCCGCCGGCCCGCTCGCACGCACCCGCTTCGGCTGGATGACCACCACGCACGCCGCGGTCCGGGAGGTCCTCTCCAGCGACGACTTCCGCGTCGGCGTCATCGGCTCCGACGGCTCGCCGCTCGGCCGGCTGGTCGAATGGTCAGCCGGCGAGCACCTGCACCCGGTGCGGCCGCCGTCGCTGCTCGCCGTCAACCCGCCGGAGCACACGCGCTACCGCAAGCTGGTCACCGGCGTCTTCACCGTGCGCGCCGTCGAGCAGCTGCGCGGCCGCGTCCAGGAGATCGCCGACGGCCTGCTCGACGGGCTCGACCCCGGCCGGCCGCTCGACCTCGTCGAGTCCTACTGCGGCCTGCTGCCGGTGACGGTCATCAGCGAGATCCTCGGCGTGCCGCCGTCCGACCTGGGCAAGGTGCTGTCGCTGGGCGCGGCGGCCGCGCCCAGCCTCGATCTCGGCCTGGGCTGGCGCACGTTCCGCGACGTCGAGACCGCGCTGGGCGAGTTCGACACCTGGCTCGGCGAGCACCTCGACCACCTGCGCAAGCACCCCGGCAAGGACCTGTTCAGCAAGCTCGTCGCGGCCCGCGACGACGGCGTCGGCCTCACCGAGACGGAGCTGAAGTCCACCGCGGGCCTGGTGCTGGCGGCCGGTTTCGAGACGACCGTCAACCTGCTCGGCAGCGGGATCGCGCTGCTCGCGGGCGATCCCGGGCAGCTCGCCGTGCTGCGCGAGCGGCCGGAGCTGTGGGGCAACGCCGTCGAGGAGGTCCTGCGGTACGACCCGCCGGTGCTGCTGACCGGCCGGCTGGCGACGCGCGCCACCGAGGTCGCCGGGGTGTCCCTGCCGCGCGGGGCGCTGGTGACCACGGTGCTGGCCGGTGCGAACCGCGACCCCGGGGTGTTCGCCGACCCGGGCACGTTCGACGTCACGCGGGACGGCGCGCGCGACCACGTGGCGTTCGGCGCCGGGCGCCACCACTGCCTGGGCGCTTCCCTGGCGCGGATGGAGGGCGAAATCGGGCTGCGCACGATCTTCGACCGGTTTCCCGGCCTGCGCGTGCTGCCCGGCGGCCGCCGCCGGGAGACGCGGATCCTGCGCGGCTACGAAAGCCTGCCGGCGGTGCTCTCGTCGTGACGACCCGGCGGGGCCGTCCGCCCAAGGACGCGGACGTGTTGTCGCGCGCGCGAATCCTCAAGGAGGCGCTCGCGCTCGTCGACGAAGAAGGCTTGGCCGCCGTGAGCATGCGGAAGCTCGCGCGCCGGCTCGGCGTCGACCCGATGAGCCTGTACAACCACGTCGACGGCAAGGACGCCCTGCTGGACGGCGTCGCCGAGGTGCTGCTGGCCACGATCCCGGCGCCCGTGTCGGGAACGGGCCTGCGGGAGACGATGTCCGCGCTGGCGCACGGGTTCCGGGCCGCGATGCTCGATCACCCGCGCGCGGCGCCGCTCGTGCTGACCCGCCGGCTCGCGTCGATGACGGCGCTCGCCCCGGTGGAGGCCGTGCTCGGCCCGCTGCTCGCGGCGGGCTACCCGCCGGACCGCGCGGTGCACGGGCTGCGCGCGGTCCTGGCCTTCCTGATCGGGACCCTGATGCGGGAGGTCGACGCGGCGCCGACGTTCAGCGCTGCCGGCGACCGGGGCCGGCTCGCGGACCTCTCGGCATCCGGGCTGCCCGCCGTCGCCGCGGCGGCACCGTACCTCGCGGTGTGCGACCACGAAGCGGAGTTCGAGTTCGGGCTGGGCATCCTGCTGGACGCGCTGGCGCCGTGACTCAGCGGATGCGTTCGTGCAGGGCGGCCATCCGGGCGTCGAGGTCCGCCGCCGTGCGGGCCGCGGCGGCCAGCTCGCCGGCGAAGTCGTCCGGGACGCTGTCGGCGTACTTGTAGGACAGCTTGTGCTCGACCGCGGCCCAGAAGTCCATCGCGATGGTGCGCAGCTGCACCTCGACCTTGACCTTCTCGACCCGGTCGGACAGGAACACCGGGATCCGGACGATCAGGTGCAGGCTGCGGTAGCCGTTGGCCTTCGGCTTCGCGATGTAGTCCTTGGTGCGCAGCAGTTCGACGTCGTCCTGGGCGGTGAGCATGCGGGCGACCTGGTGGACGTCGGAGACGAACGGGCAGACCACGCGGATGCCGGCGATGTCGTCGAGGACGTGCGCGGCGGCGATCCAGTCGTCACCGAGGCCGCGGCGGTGGACCTTCTCCTTGATCGCCTCCGGCCGCTTCACCCGGCTCGTGATGTGCTCGATCGGGTCGTGGCGGTGGACGAAGTCGAACTCCTCGCTGAGGATCCGCAGTTTCGTCATCAGCTCTTCGATGGCGAACTTGTACATCAGCAGGAATCGCGGGAGCTGCCCGGCGACGGCGAGCTCGTCGGCCGCCTCCCGCAGGTCCTCGGCCGCCGGATCGGTGGTCACTGAAGCCTCGTGCTGTCGTCGGTCGGTTGGGCGCACCAGGTTACTGCGCTCCACTGGATCAACGAGCACCGACGGGCCGGAGTTCCCGCCGGTCACCGGATCGGGTCAGGGAAGCCGTAGAGCCGGCGGGCGTTGGCGCCGAGGACGGCATCGCGGGTGGCGGGGTCGGGGACCCAGTCGGCGAGCAGGTCGACGAGGTCGCCGTCGTTCGGCATCGGGCCCCAGCAGCCGACGTGCGGCCAGTCGGAGCCGTAGACGCACCGGCCGGGCGCTGCGGTGACGAGCTCCCGGGCGAACGGCACGGTCTCGGTGTAGGGCGGCTCGGCCAGCCGGTTGGCGCCGGAGAGCTTGACCCAGGCGCCGTCTTCGACCAGGTTCCGCACCACCCGGTTATCGGTGCCGGGCATGCCCAGGTGGTCGAGCACGTACGGGACGCGGAGCTTGGCCAGTCTCGCGGGGTCCAGTTCGGCCGGGTCGGCGAACAGCTGCAGGTGCCAGCCGTGTTCCGCGCAGATCGCTTCGAGGCGGTCGAGTGCCCCGAAACCGACGCCACCGCTGGTCAGAGTGTTGATCCGCAGCCCGGTGACGCCGGCGTCGTGGAGTTCGGCCTGTTCGTGATCGCTGATGCCGGGGTCGACGACCGCGACGCCTTTGAGCCGGTCCGGGTGGGCGCGGAGGGTGTCGAGGAGGAGGGTGTTGTCGGTGCCGTGCACGCTGACCCGCACTAGGACGCCGTAGGTCATTGCGGTGGCGTCGAGCATGGCGGTGTAGTCGGCGGCGGTGGCGGGTGGTGGGGTGAAGCTGCGGTTTTCGACGAAGCCGTGGCCGACTACGTGGGCGTGGGTGTCGACGGAGCCAGGCGGCACGACGACCCGGCGCGGCGCGTGGGGGTGCGGGTCCGGGCCGGGGCAGGCGGGGTGGTCCACGGGGTCAGTGTGACACTCCGCGCTGAGGTTTCGCGCTGGTGGTTCGCGCTGTCGGAGGGTGTGCACCGGCCCGCCGCCGGTGCACACCCTCCTGGTCTCACTTGCCTTCGGTGGCGGTTTCGGTGGCGCTCTCGGTTGCGGTGCTGTTGTCGGTTGCGGTCTCGGTGCCGGTTGCGCTGTCGGCCGAGGCCGCGACGCACTTTTCCGCTACCGCGGCCGCGGCCGCCTGCTCGGCCGCGTCGCCGGCGTTCTTGTTCTTGCCCTTGGCTTTCTGGTGGCCATTGCCCTTCTGGTCGGCCGCCATGCCCTGCTGATCCGTGGCCATGCCGTTCTGGTCGGCGGCCATGCCGTTCTGGTCCGCAGCCATACCTTGCTGATCCGCGGCCGCGCCGGAGTCGGCGGTGGCTTGGGTGACGCAGGCGAGGATGGCAGCGCAGTCCTGTTCGGACACTACGTTCTGCGCCGCGGCATCATCCTTGGCCGCGGCGTCGTTCTGGGCAGCCATACCCTGCTGATCGGCCATGCCGTTCTCGTTCGCCATGCCGTTCTCGTTGGCCATGCCGTTCTCGTTGGCCGCGCCGTTCTGGTCGGCCATACCGTTGCCGTTGGCCATGCCGTTCTGCTTGGCCGCGCCGTTCTGCTTGGCCATTCCGTTCTCGTTCGCCATGCCGTTCTGCTTGGCCGCGTCATTCTGGTCGGCCATGCCGTTCTCGGCAGCCATGCCGTTGGCGTCGGCAGCTCCGGCGGCCTGGGCCACGCACTGCTCCACCACACCGCAAGCCTGGGCGGCGGCGTCCTGAGCGGCCGCGTCCTGGCCGGCCATGGCGTTCTCGTCGGCGGCGCCGTTCTCCGCCGCCTTGCCCTTCTGCTTCGCCTTGCCGTTGGCGGCCTTGCCCTGACCGGCGGCTTCCTGCTGGTCGGCCATGCCGTTCTCGGCGGCCATACCGTTGGCGTCCGCCATACCGTTCTCGGCAGCCGCGCCGTCACCGGCGGCCATGCCGTTGCCGTGCGCCATGCCGTTTCCGTCGGCCATGCCGTTCTGCTGAGCAGCCTTGCCGTTCTTGGCCTTGCCCTTGGCCATACCGTTCTCGTCGGCCTGAGCGGCCGCGTCCTGCGCCGCCGCGTCGGCGATCGCCGCGCACTGGGTCGCCACCGCGTTCGCCGCCACCTCACCCCCGCAGCCGGCCGCCGCGCGGCGCTGCTGGATCTGGTCGACCACCGCCTGGCGGTTGGCGATGCGGGCCGCCGACTGGGCGTCCGGGGCCGCCTGCTGGCCCGCGATGAACGTGAGGTTGTTCTGCAGCGCCGTGTCCAGGCCGCCGCAGCTCTCGGTCGCCGCGTTGCTCGCCGGGCTGCTGAGGGCGATCGCCGTCGCCGTCGCCCCCGCGACTCCCAGCAGCGCCGCCAGCCCGATCGTGGCCTGTTTGCGGTGTCGTCCGGTACTGCGTCCGTGGGGCATCAGCCCCTCCTCTCTGGTCGCCACCTCACCACGGCACACGGCGCGACGCCGTCAACGGTTCACCGCAAAGGAAAACAACTTCAGAGAGTCCACTGTGGACGAAGAGGGCACGCTGCACCCGGAACCGGCGGCCCGCCGGTTCGCCCCCTGACTACCAGAGCCGGGGTAATCGGGAAGTAAACCCGCGGGCCGGACGCCGTGACTACCCGAGCTCGGCCAGCTGCGGCACGGCCGGCGCCATGCCGTCGATCCACGCGGCCGGCGAGCCCGTGGTCGGCGTGATGATCGCCGTCTGCACGCCGAGCTTCGCGTAGTCCGCCATCGCCCGGACGAAGTCGTCGCGGGTCTCCGGGGCCGGGCGCGGGTTGTTGGCCAGGACCGTCTTGCGGATTTCGTCGTAGTCGCGGCCGACGTCGTCGCAGTGGCCGCGCAGCACGTCCAGCTTGTGCGCGACGTCCTCGGGCGAAGACGCGAAGAGGTTGCACGCGTCGCCGTACTGCGCCACGAGCCGCAGTGTCTTGCGCTCCCCTCCGCCGCCGATCAGGACCTTCGGCCGGTGGATCGGCTGGGGCGAGCACAGCGTCTCGGCGAGCTGGTAGTGCTTGCCTTCGAACGGGCCGTTGTTCTCCGGGTCCCACATCTGCCCGCAGATGCGCAGCGTCTCCTCCAGCCGCTCGAACCGCTCGGCGATCGGCGGGAACGGCACGCCCATCCCCCGGTGCTCGCGCTCGAACCAGGCCGCGCCGGCCCCCAGCACGGCCCGGCCGCCCGAGAGGACGTCGAGAGTGGTGACGATCTTCGCGAGCAGGCCGGGGTGCCGGTAGGTCACGCCGGTGACGAGCAGGCCCAGCTCGATCCGGGACGTGTGCGCGGCGAGGAAGCCGAGGGTGGTGTAGCCCTCCAGCATGTTCGACTCGGCGGGCCGGCCGGTCGGCTCGATCTGGAAGTAGTGGTCCATGAAGGACAGCCAGGTCGCCCCGGCCTCCTCCGCGGCGCTGCCCACCCGGGCGAGCTCACCGGCGATGGCGGTGGTCCCGCCGTCGATGTCGAAGATGGGGAGGTGGAAACCGAGCTCCATGAAACGTTCTCCTGACGTGCGGTCGGCGTGACCCTCACGCTAGAGCCTGGAGCGCGCTCCAGGTCAAGCTAGCGCAGCCGCGCCACCAGGTCGGTGGCTATCCGGTGCTCCACCGGTGCCGGGACCGGCTGGACCTCGGCGGCCAGCCCGCCCGCGGCCACCGCCGCCAGGCTGCGGACCTGCAGCGTCAGCCCGAGATCCATGGCCTGGATCGAGTTCCCGTTCGCGGCGGTCAGGTTGAGCATCCGGCCCCGGTCGAGGACGACGATCTCGCGGCCGTCGGCCAGCACGTGCCCGACCCGGCGGCCCGTTTCGCCGTATTCGACCGTGCGGACGGTCGCCGCCCGCAGTGCGGCCGCGTCGATCTCCCACGCGAAGTGCCCGACTCCGGCGATCAAAGCGCCGTCGGGCAGGGCCGCCAGCTCCGCCGGGCCGACGACGCCCGGGGCGCCGGTCGCGGTGAAGACGGCCTGTGCGTCCGACAGGACTTCGACCGGCGAGCCGACCCGGTGACCGTCCAAAATAGCCTGGAGCGCGCGCATCGGGTCGGTGTCGCACACCGCGACGCGCGCGCCGAGGCCTGCCAGGGTGTCCGCGACGCCCTTGCCGCACGGCCCGTAGCCGAGCACCGCCGCGCGCAGGCCCGGCACCATCAGGTTGGTGGCGTTGAGGAATCCCTGCACGACGCTCTGGCCGACTCCGAACTCGTTCTCCACCAGCAGCTTCAGCCGCGAGTCGTTGATGACGACGACCGGGTGGCGCACGTGCGCCTCCCGCAGCCGCAGGCCGCCGGTGGTCGTCTCCTCGGTGCCGCCGAGGTAGCCCGCGGGCGTGCCGGATTGCAGCAGCGACAGCGTGAGGTCGGCGCCGTTGTCGAGGGTGAGGTCCGGCTCGCACTCGAGGACCTTCGCGATGTTCCGGGCGTGCGCGGCGTCGTCGTCGGCGCGGCGGGTGTGCACCCGCACGTCGAGCGCCCGCAGCGCGTCGGCGACGTCGTCGTGGGTGGTGCCGGGCGAGCCGGTCAGCGTGACCTCGACACCGGCGCCGGCCAGCAGGGTGACCAGGGCCGCCGTCTTGGGCTCGACGTGCAGGCACATCGCCAGGCGCCGGCCGGCGAGCACCGGCGCGGTCTCCTCGACGGCGGCCGCGGTCAGCGGCATGTGCTTGAGCGCCCAGCTGGTCCCGGCGTGCGGGGATGAAGACATGACTATCCTTACGGTTGAAGAGAAAGGGACCCGGAGCGGGGGTCCATCAACCGTAGAAGTCGCAGCGGTAGGAGTGGTCGCCGAAGATCGGCGCCACGAGTGCCTGTCCGCTCATGCTGCCAAGCTACCGCACGGGCGGTGTCAGGCGCGGTAGTCCTCGAACTCCCAGAGTCCGTACCGGCTGAGCTTCGCGGCGACCTCGGACCAGTCCGCGCCGGTGCAGCCGGCGACCAGGCGGTCGAAGTACGCCCGGAGTGCCGGCCAGTCGAAGCGGTCGACGATGACGTAGTGGCGACCTGAGACGGGGCCGCTCCGCGCCTGCTCGCGCAGCCACCCCGGGCTGCAGACCTCGAACTGGAACGACTCCTCGCCCGCCTCACCCGCGGGCCCGGCGATCATCTGGACCAGGAACACGAACCGCTCCGGGTCTTCCGGGACGTACGACTCCGGTTCGATGTCCGGAGTCAGCAGCCACCGGATCTCGGCGCGGGCCGGGCCGTTCGTCGTCATGATCGCAGTGTGGCAGCCAGGAAGCCGGCCGGTTCACCGCCGGTCGTCACCGGGACGCCCGCCGCGCGCAGGTGGTCCGCCAGCTCCGCCGACTTGCGGCCGCCCTCGATCAGGAACGGGGGTGCGCCCGTTCCCGCGTACGCCAGCGGGCTCGCCTGGCGCAGCGTTGCCGGGTCGCGGCCCAGTGCCAGCAGGATCGATGCCCGGGTGAGCGGGTCCTGGCCCGTGAAGGCGAACTCGGCGGGCGCGTCCAGGGCCGCCACCGCGCGGACCGCGCTGGCCGGCTCCCCGGCCACGCCGAGCAGCGACGCCAGCGTGCCGCCGGTGCCCGTCCCCACGGCCGCGATGCGCGCCGGGTCGACGTTCAGCGCCGTCGCGTTGGCCTTCAGGAACCGGACCGCGCACTTCGCGTCCGCCAGGGGCGCCGGCCAGCGTGCCGCGGGCGCGAGGCGGTAGTCGATCGAGGCGACCGCGAACCCGCGCGCCGTCAGGGCGTCGCGCAGGGGCACGACCCGCGACCCGGCGAGCAGCGCGCCCGGGCCGGCCGGCTTGCGGCCGCCGAAGACGAGCCCGCCGCCGTGCAGGAAGAGCACCACCGGGGCGGCGCGGGCGTCCGGACGCGGGCGCGTGATGTCCATGAGCAGCGGGACGCCGTCCGGGCGGCAGTATTCGACCGTGCTGCCGTCGAGCAGCGTCGAAGCCGTCTTGCCGGAGACGTTGTCGCCGGCCGCGACCGTGCCCGCCGCGCCGGTCGCGAGCACCAGCAGCAACACCGGGAACAGCACGATCCACGCCGACACGCGCCGCGGCGTCGACGGCCGCGGGTGCACTCGCCGCCGCGCCACGACCAGGAAGCCCAAGACGGCGATGACCTGCAGCGCGGCCGCGGCGTAGTCGGTGAAGCCGACGACGGTGTCCGCCGGTTGCCAGGGATCGAACCGCGTGAGCAGCCCGAGCGGCCGGCTCGCCACCCACAGCGCGAGACTCGCGGCCGCGACGAACGCGCCGGCCCGGGCGGTCTTGCGGGTCGGCCACCCGAGCACGGCGACGAACGCGACGAACTCGACCGCGGCGAACAGGCCGAACAACATGGCGTAGAACTGCCAGACCCGCCAGAGCGCGGCCAGCGAGGCAGCCGGGATCAGGGCGCCGCCGAGCGCGGCGAAAGCGGCCGTGACCAGCACCGGACCGCGTCGCAGCGGGGGTGGCGCGTCGTAGCGCGCGGTCGTCGACGGGTGGCGTGTGCCGTAGTACCCGTCGACGACCTTCATGGCGCCAGTGTCACCCCGGCAGCGGGTCCGCCGCCACGAATCAGGCGAACCCGGCGAGCGGGCGTACCTCGATCGGGGCGTGGATCGCGGCCGTGACCCGCCCGGCCCAGCCGAGCGCGGCGGCGAGATCGACGGCTTCGATCAGGTAGAACCCGCCGATGTGCTCCTTCCCCTCGGAGAACGGCCCGTCGGTGGTCAGCAACCCGTCCCCGGCTTCGCGGACCACCCGCGCGGCCGCGGGCTCGTCCAGCCGGGCGCTGAAGACCCAGGCGCCGGTCGCCTTGAGGTCCCGCTCGACGTCGCCGAGCCGCTGCTGCATCTCCACCATCGCCGCCTCGGCCGGCGGCTCGCGGACCTCGCCCTCGACGCTGTGCACGGACAGCAGGTAGTGCGCCATGACGCTCCTCCTCGCGGGCGGGCCGGTCCCGCCGCTCGCCCCTTGTACGAACGAGCCTGCCCCGGATCGACTACTTGCGCGCGGCCGTGTAGTTCCGGAACAGCAGGTAGGTGTCCAGGATGTCGGACGACGCGCTCTGGACCGAGCGGTAGATCCCCCACTTCGGGCGGACGTAGTCGCCCTGGTCGGGGATGTTCACGCTCGACATGCTGCCCTGTGCGGCGACCGGCGCGCCGGACCCGGTGCCGTTGCGGATGACGCACGAAGCCTTGCCCTTCGAGCCCGGCGTGAACGTCCATTCGATGGTGATCCACTTGTCCCGCAGGGGCGAGAGGTCGGTGGCCGCGATGCTGGGCGAGCCCGAGTTGGCGTACGCGCGGGCGTTGAGCATCTCCTTGCCGCCGCTGCGGGTCAGGTCGAGCGTCACCCACGGGCCGCCGTTGGTGGACGGGGTCTTGGTCTGGAAGATGTGGGTGAACTTGCTGGTGCCGTGCAGCGTGCCCGGGATGTACATCTCGTAGGAGAGCGTCCAGGTCTCGCCGTCGTGCATCTTGAGCGCCGTGCCGCCCTGGACCATGCCCTTGGACTCGGTGCGCTGGCGGTCGCCGCCGCCGGTGGTGTCGCGGTCGTCCTTCCAGATGTTGAAGCGGTAGTGGTCGCCTTCGACCACGACGTACTTGCGGTCCGGGTGGTGGTTGCCGCGGTCGGCTTCGATGCCCTCGAAGGCCTTGAGGCCGTCGGTGGCGGGGTCGGGGTGCCACAGCGGAGCCGCCTGGGCGGGCAGCGCGGTGCACAGCATGAGCGGGACGGCGAGAGCGAGGGCCATCCGGCGGGAGAATTTCGGCATCGTCGGTGTGTCCTTCCTGACGATCAGTTCGGCAGGGGTGCACATCGGTCGGCGGACGGACCCGGGGATTCGGGCTGGACATCCGATGTCTGGCTCGACGAAGTTAGCGCTTTCCGGGGCCGATTGGCAAGATGTCTGCCTACTTGGTCGATGATTCATCTGATGGTTAAGCTGGGTCCATGCCGCACTTCCGGAGTCACGACGGCTGGGAGCTCGCCTACCGCGAACTCGGCGAGGGCCGGCCGCTGGTGCTGTTCCACGGCTTCACCGGCACCGGCCGCGACTGGCTCGGCCCGGCGTCCACGCTCGCCGCCCACGGGCACCGGGTGATCATCCCGGACCTGCGCGGCCACGGGGAGAGCGCCAGCCCCCACGACCCGGCGGCCTACCCTCCCGACATCCTCGCCGACGACGGTCTCGCGTTGCTCGAGCACCTCGGCCTCGACGACTACGACCTCGGCGGCTACTCGTACGGCGGCCGGGTGGTGCTGCGCCTCCTGGCCCGCGGCGCCCGCCCGGGCCGCGCGGTCGTGGCGGGCCAGGGCCTCGACGCCGTGCAGCGCGCGACGTCCCGAACGGGCGCCTACCACCGCGCGCTGACCACCTTGATCGACGGCGAGCCCGTCGAGCCCGGGTCGCCGGCGTACTGGCTCCGGCAGGCGGGCGGGGATCCGGTCGCGTTGCGGCACGTGCTCGGCACGCACGTCCCGACCGGCGACCTGGACCGGATTGCCACACCGACGCTGGTGCTCATCGGCACCGAGGACGACGGCCACGCGACGGCGGACGCGCTGGCCGCCGCCCTGCCGGACGGCCGCTTCGAGCGGGTCCCGGGCACCCACTTCACGGCGATGTCGAGCCCGGAACTGACCGCGGCGATGGTGGAGTTCCTGGCTCAGGCGTAGCAGTCCGCCAGGGCGCCGAACGCCGCCTTCGGTTCCCAGGGCACGTCCCCATATGTCTTGCCCGGCCCCTCCTCCAGCACCTTCACCACGCCCCAGCTCGCCATGTCCAGGTCCGCCCGCGGATCGGCCCGGTGCACCAGCCCGTAGCAAACGAACGTGCACGCGAAGGCCGCGTCGACGCCCTCCGTCGTGAAGATCTCCAGCAGCTCGCGGAAGTACCGCGCCTGCTCCTCCTCGTCGCGGACGTACTCGCCCTTCAGCCGCACCGGAATCTCGCCCTCGTACTCCAGGATCTCGCCGCAGCGGGCGCCAAGGTCACCCGCACCTTGATACGGCGTCACGCCGAACTCCGTGATCGCCACCGGTTTGCCCGACGCCACCAGCGTGCGGACGCCCTCGCGGTAGATGTGCGCGACCTCCTTCGAGCGGTGCGCGTCCACCGAGATGATGTCGAACGGCTCCCAGTCCACCCGCTCCAGCGGAATCGCCGCGTACGTCACGCGGCCGCCGAACCGCTCGCGGACCGCCGCGACCGCCTGGGCCAGGAACGCGTTGACTTCCTTCGACAGCCCCGAAATGAGCTCCCGGGACGCCAGCAGCCCGGCCAGCCGTTCCTCGATCCCGTCCCCCGGCAGGAAGCCGTGGTTGAACAGGCTCAGCTCGGCGCCGGTCACGAACACGATCTCGGCCCCCGCCAGCCGGAGCCGTTCGGCTCGCGACGCGCCGTCGGCGAGCAGCGAGAGGATCTCCTCCTGGGTGCGATCCCAGGGGAACGGCGAGAACCACACCTCCAGCCCGAGCGCGGCCGCCTCCCGGGCCGCGTGCTCGAGCCGGTCCAGGTCGGTGCCGATCAGCCGCACCGCCGTGCAGTGCAGGTCGTCGCGGATGATCGTCAGCTCGCGGCGGACCAGGTCCGGGTCGAAGGGACGGTTGAACCGCCCGTCGCGCTCGAACCCGGTGTCGTAGCCGATGCCCTTGGCTCGCACGGTTCCTCCAGAAATTAGGGTACGGTCCGTACCGTACCCTAAAGCGGTACACTGCGGCACATGCCCGAGAAGACCCGCCGCCGCGGTGCCGAGCTGGAAGACGCGATCCTGCGCGCCGCCGCGGAGGAGCTCGCCGAGGCCGGCTACCCCGGCCTCACCATGGAACGGGTCGCGCAGCGGGCCGGCACCAACAAGAACGCGATCTACCGCCGCTGGCCGAACCGCGCCGCGCTCGGCGTCGCCGCCTACCGCCACCTGGCCGAGGACACCCTCAAGCCACCCGACACCGGCGATCTCCGCGAAGACGCGCTGGCCGTGTTGCGCGCGATCAACTGCGGCCAGTCCTCCCCCGCCGCCCGGATCCTGCGCGGCCTCCTGACCGGCGTCGGCGACGAGCCGGAGCTGCGGGAACAGTTGTACGAACAGGCCGCCGAGGGTGGCGCGAAGACCTGGCTCGAGATCGTCGAGAGGGCCGTCGCACGCGGCGAAGCGCGCCCGGGTGCCCGGCACCCGCGCGTCGCCACCGTGGCGCTCGTGCTGCTGCGCAACGAACTCCTCACGCGCGGACTGACCACAGTGGACGACGCCGCGCTCGTGGAGATCGTCGACGAGGTCTACTTGCCGCTGGTGGGCGCGTAGATCGTCAGGCGCAGCCCCGGGCCTTCGACGGCCTGGAAGGTCGCGTAGTCGAACTCCACCGGCCCCGGCAGGAACAACGTCTTCCGGCCGGGTCCGTTCCGGCCGACGTCGTGCCGGTCCCACCACGTCGCGAACTCGGGGCAGCCCGACCGCAGCCGCGCCGCCAGCCCGGTGAACGCCGGGTCGCCGGCCCACAGGTCGTGCGCGGCGCGGAACTGCGCCACCGCGTGCTCGGCCTGCGCGGCCCAGCCCGCGCCGAACAGCCGCCGGCCAGGCTCGCCGAGCAGCAGGAAGACCAGGACGTTCCGGTCCGCTTCCGGCAGCTCGCCGAAGTCGGTGAACAGCTCGGCCGCCGCACGGTTCCAGGCCAGCACGTCCCAGCGGCGGCCCGTCACGTACGCGGGCTCGCTCAGGCCCTCGACGAGCCGGCGGGTGGCTTCGGGCACCCGCTCACGGCCGAACGGGGTCCGCGCCGGGTTCCGGGCCAGGGCCCGCAGGTGGGCGCGCTCGGCGTCGTCCAGCCGCAGGGCGCCCGCGAGCGCCTCGACCGTCGCGGACGACGGGCTGACCGTGCGGCCCTGCTCGAGCCGGACGTACCAGTCGACGCCGATGCCGGCCAGCTCGGCGACCTCTTCGCGACGCAGCCCGGGCGTCCGGCGCCGACGGCGGTCCGGCAGCCCGAGCGCCGCCGGGCTCAGCCGCTCGCGCCGCGACCGCAGGAACTCCCCCAGTCCGGCGCGGGCCGCTTCGGGCATGACGACCTCCGGGTGGCACTCGGCAGTCCCAGGATGATACCAGGCCTGGATGTCGCTCTCGATCTTCCCGACGATGGGGACATGAAAGCCGCTGTCCTCGAAGAATTCGGCAAACCGCTGGCTGTGCACGAAATCCCCGCGCCGACGCTCGGCACCGGCGAAGTGCTGGTCGACGTCGTCGCCGCGCCCGTGCTGCCCTACGCGGCCGAGGTGTTCCGCGGCGAGCGGAACTACCAGCTGACGCTGCCGGTCGTGCCCGGCGCCGGCGCGATCGGCCGGGTGCGCGAGACCGGCCCGGACGCGACTCGCCTGGCCCCCGGCGACTGGGTGCTGTGCGATCCGGTGATCCGCTCCCGCGACGACACGCTCACCCCGGACATCACGCTGCAAGGGCTGAGCGGGCGGGGCGAGGGCGGCCTGTTCCTCCAGCGCCACTTCGGCCACGGCGCGTACGCCGAACAACTCCGCGTCCCGACCGAGAACGCGATCCCCCTCGGACCGATCGACCCGGCCGACGCCGGCCGGTGGACCGCGCTCACGCTGTGTCTCGTGCCCTACGGCGGCCTGCTCGCGGCCGGGCTGCGTCCCGGCGAGACCGTCCTGGTCAGCGGCGCCACCGGGAACTTCGGCAGCGCCGGGGTCGCGGTCGCGCTCGCCATGGGCGCGGCGTGCGTCGTGGCGCCGGGCCGGAACGAGGCGGCGCTGGACGACCTCGAACGCCGGTTCGGCAGCCGGGTCCGCACGGTGCGGCTCACCGGCGACGGCGACACGGACCGCCTGCGCGCCACCGCTCCCGGCCCGATCGACGTCGTCCTCGACCTGCTGCCGCCGTCGGCGAGCACCGCGCCCGTGCGCGCCGCGGCGATGGCGGTCCGCGAGTACGGCCGGATCGTGCTGATGGGCGGGGTCGGCATGCTCGGCGGCGACGACCTCGCGCTGCCCTACCCGTGGCTCATGCGCAACAGCGTCACGGTGCGCGGCCAGTGGATGCAGCCGCGGACGGCGAACGCGAGCATGATCGCCCTGGCTCGGTCCGGGTTGCTGGACCTCGGCCAGTTCGCCGTCACGGAGTTCGGTCTCGACGACATCGGCGGCGCCCTCGACCACGCGGCGAGCGGCCGGACGCGGTTCGCCCTCACAGTGGTTCGCCCGTGAGCGTCGCTCAGCAATTGGAGCGCGCCGGCTTGCCCGCGAACCGGTCGCCCAGGTAGTTCACGACGTCGCCGGCGGAGAACGCCAGTGTCGTCACGTGTTCGCCGAGGTACGTGCCCCATGTGACGTCCACCCCGGCCGCGCAGTACTCGCGCCGCAGCGTCTGCGCCTGGGACAGCGGGATGATCTCGTCGAGGCTGCCGTGGAACAGGAAGATCGGCGCCTTCGGCGGGCGGGCGCCCAGCTCGTTCTCCGCCAGCCGGGCCTGCCACTTCGGGGTGGTCAGCGGGTTCGACGTCGTGTAGTCGGCGATGTGCCCGAAGGCGTAGCCGAACACGGCGTCGACGCACGCGTCCTGCTGCGTCGCGTACAGGGTGCGACCACGCTCGTTGAGGTAGGCGGGCAGGTCCAGCTCCGGGTACGCCGCGTCCAACCCCAGCGCCGAGAACAGCAGGAAGCCGAAGCCGATCCCGCCTTCGAGACTCTTCGCCACGACGTTCAGGTCCGCGGGCGTCCCGCCGGCCGTGATGCCCGCGACCTTCAGCTCCGGGGCGTACGACGGCGCCAGCTCGCCCGCCCACGCCGCTCCCCCACCGCCTTGGGAATAGCCGGAGAACGCGACCGGCCCGCCGGCGGCCAGGCCCGCGGCCGGCAGCCGGGTGGCCGCGCGGACGGCGTCGATCACCGTGTGGCCCTCGGACCGGCCGACGACGTAGGTGTGCAGGCCGGGTGTCCCGAGGCCTTCGTAGTCGGTGATCGCCACGGCCCAGCCGCGGCTCAGCATCGCGTCGACGAACAGCGGCTTTTCGTAGTCCGGTTGGAACTTCGACGGCGCGCAGCGGTCGCCGATGCCGCGGGTGCCGCTGGCCACCGAGACGATCGGGCGCGGGCCGGCGCCGGTCCACGGCGTCGACGGCACCAGGACGCGGCCCGACACCGCGATCGGCGTGTCCGTTGCCGACCGCGACCGGTACAGCACCAGATAACCCTTGCTACCGGCGGAATCCGGCAGCGGCCGCCACCAGACGACGTCGCCGTCGGCGCCGTCCGGCAGCCGACTGGGTGGCGTGTAGAAGGCGTCACCGGCGGGCCCCTGCGGCGGATCCGCGGCCGCCGGTCCGGCCGTGGTGACCACCAGGACGACGGCCAGCAGGACCGTCCACAAGCGACGCATGAGAACTCCTCGTCGAGTCCGGAAGTGTGTCGGAAAACAGTTTTCAGAAGACAGAGCCGACGTCTTCGGCGATCAGGTGGTCCAGCGCCCGCTCGGCGACGGCGGCGATGGTCATCGACGGGTTGCAGGCGGCGGTCGTCCCGGGCATCAGGGCACCGTCGAGCACGTAGAGGCCGCGGTGGCCGAGCACGCGGCCTTCGAGGTCGCACACCGACCCCATCGCGGCGCCGCCGAGCGGGTGCCAGGTGCTGGGCACGACGGCGGTCGTGTCGAGCAGCACGCCGAGCGGGCCCGCGATGCGGGAGATGCGTTCGTGGATGCGGGCGCTGAGCGGCGCATCGGCGTTCGACGGCCAGTGCAGGACGGCCTCGTCCTTCGCGGCGTCGTAGACGAACCGGCCGCGGCCGGCGCTGATGCCGTACCCGACGAGCATCGTGGTCCGCAGGTCCGGCAGCGGCGGCAGCGACGCCTGGATGACGGTGTTGGCCGTCGCGGGGTCGTCCCACTCCTTGCTGCCGTAGACGACCGGGCCGCCCTGCGGCGCGCCGAAGTCGTCGGCGAGGCTGGTCCAGGTGTAGATGCGGTCGCCGTTGGTGCCCCAGCCGGCGCCGAGCGCGTCGGGCAGGTCGGGGATGTCGCCCTTCGCGCCCGCGCGCATCAGCAGCCGCGTGGTGTTCGCGGTGCCGGCCGCCATGACCAGCGCGTTCGCGGTGAGGACCTGCTTCTCCAGCACGGTCCCGGAGGTGTCGATGCGGTCGACGCGGATCTCCCAGCGGCCATCGGGCGCGAGCGCGACATCGGTGACGTGGTGCAGGGTCGCGACGGTGCAGCGGCCGGTGGCTTCGGCGGCCGCGAGGTAGGTGACGTCGACCGAGTGCTTGCCGCCGTTGTTGACGCCGAGCGCGCAGTCGCCGTTGGTGTAGGACGGTTTCATCTCGCCGTCGAGTTCGCGCAGGGCGTAGTCCCAGTCGATCGGCATCGGGATCTTCTCGACGGCGTAGCCCGCGTTGCGCGCGTTGCGGGCGAAGATCCGCGAGGCCCGGTACGGCTTGCTCTCGACGAGGGCGTCCGGCGCGGTGGCGATGCCGAGCATGGCGGCGACGCGCGGGTAGTACTCGGCGTCCAGTCGCGCGTAGTCGAGTTGCTCGGGGAAGCAGGCGTGGAAGAGTTCGGCCGTCGGCTGCAGGGTCATGCCCTGGTAGACCAGCGAGCCGCCGCCGGCGCCGACCGCGCACATCATGCTCATGCCCTGGCCGGTGACCTGTTCGAGCAGGCCGGTGTAGCGCTCGAACGGCGGCAGCGACGGCAGGCCGGGCAGCGAGGGCGCCGAGCCGAGCCAGAAGATCCGCTTGTCGGGTGCCGACGTCGGGTGCGGGAACGTCTCGGCGTCCGGTCCGGTCGGCCAGCGGCGGCCGCGTTCGAGCACCAGCACCGGCACACCGGCCTGCGCGAGCCGCAACGCCGTGACCCCGCCGCCGAACCCCGAGCCGATGATCACGACCCGGTGCTCCTCCCGCGTGACCCGCACCCGGCCCGCACCGAAGGCCGCGACGCCCGCGACGGCGGCCGCGCCTTGCAGGACGGTGCGGCGGTTCAGGCTGCGCATGCGCGGCTCCTTCGACGTCGGCGGTGACCGACGGTGAATCTACGAATCCGAACCGAGAGATGGAACGGATTGCCGGTCTCACTACTCGCGAGTAATGTCCTCGGCCATGCGCGCTGTGCGACCGTCCGCGGCCGTGCCCCGGCGCGTCGACGCCCGCCGCAACCGCGAGGCGATCCTGCGCGCGGCCGACGAAGCCTTCAGCGAAGACGCCGACGTGGTGCTGGACGAGGTGGCCCGCCGCGCCGGCCTCGGGCGGGCGACGGTCTACCGGCACTTCCCCGACCGCACGGCGCTCGCGCTCGCCGTCGCGGCCCACCACCTGGCAGCGTTCAAGATCCAGGTGCGGGGCAAGGAGTCCTTCCGCGAACTGCTGCGGGCGGTGCTGGCGATGCAGGCGCGGCGGCGCCCGCTCGTCCGGCTGTTCCGCGAGCTGCCGGAGCGCAGCCAGCGGCAGTACACCCACGCCCTGGTTTCCTTGCTGCGCCCGGCTTTCGAGGAGGCACAGCGCGAAGGCAGCGTGCGCGCGGACCTCGAGCCCGCGGATCTGGGGCTGCTCTTCGAGATGCACGAGGCGGCGCTCGTGTCGGGGCTCGCGCCCCGGGAACCGGTGGAACCGGCGGAGCGCCTGGTGCGGGTGTTCCTCGACGGCCTCGCTTGCTCCGAACGCGTGAACGCGCTTTCCCGGACCGAAGACCCGCAGGTCGGACGCCAGAAAAGTGATTGACCGCCGGAACGCCTGGGTACTTCCGGAGCACGGCACCGGCGCCCGGATCCAGGTCTTCTCCGCACCGGGCCGCGCCCTCCGCCCGTGACCGGGTCCGCCCCGGCACGGCACCGTCACGCACCTTCGCCCGTCCACCGGAGAACGCCATGACCAACGACTCAGGAGCCTGGCACGCCAAACTGCAGCGCGAACAGGAAGCGATCCAGCGCAAGCGGGCCCAGCAGGCCTCGCGAACGCCGGCCGGGACGTCCGCCACGCCCCGCTGACAGACTGTCCACAAAGGATGCCGCGGTGCCCGGTCGAGGCTCCGCGGCATCTGTCATTCCGGCCGGGTCAGCAGTGCCTCAGCGCCTTTGCGGAACGCCGCGACGAGCCGGTTGCGCTCGCCCGCCCGCGTCGCCACCGCCACCTGGGCCGGCTCGACGTCCGCCAGCGGGACGGTCGTCAGGTCCGGGCGGAAGCCGGTGACGTTCCCCGGCGGCGCCGGGATGATCGCCACCGCCTGCCCGCTCGCGACGAGCTCGATCTTGTCCTCGATCGCGTCGATGAGCGGGCCACCGGGCGCCGGGCGGCCGTCCGGACGCGGGTCGACGCGCCAGAACGCGTCCCACTCCGGGTCGAGGGCGCGCGGCAGCGGCTCGTCCGCGATGTCGTCGAGCGTCACGGATTCCTTGCCAGCCAACCGGTGGTCGCTCGGCAGCAGGAGCACGCGCGGTTCGTCGTAGAGGACCGTCACGTGCAGCCCCGCCGCCCGCAGCGGCAGCCGGACGACCGCCACGTCGACGCGGTGCTCCAGCAGCGCCGCCCGGGCGTCGTCCCAGGCGAGATGCTGGGTGCGCACCTCGGCGTCGGGGTGGCGGCGCAGGTCGCGCACCGCCGGGGTGACGATCAGGTTCCCGGTGTAGCCGACGGTGATCCGACTGGGCCGCGCGACCGCCCGCGCGTGGGCCGTCGCGTGCGCGGCCGCCCGCAGCAGGTCCGTGGCGAGCGGGAGGAACGCCTCACCGGCTTCGGTGAGCCGCGTGCCCTGTGGGGTGCGGTCGAGCAGGCGGGCGCCGACCTGCTGCTCCAGCCGCACGACCTGCCGGCTCAGCGACGACTGCGTGACGTGCAGTTCGGCGGCGGCCCGGCCGAAGTGGCGGTGCTCGGCGACGACGGCGAAGGCACGCACCAGCCGCAGATCGAGGTCGGACATGGTTCCAGCGTAGCTGCATGAGCTGCGGTGATGCACAGATCGCATCGCGCTTCGCGAAACATTCATTGGACCTGGTCCGCTCGGTGACCCCACGGTGGAAGGACCACACCGTCTGAGAGGGAGTTCCATGGCGACCTTGGGGCCCGTCGGCGTCTACCTGCCGATTTCGTTCACCCGCATCCCGCCAGCCGAGAGCCAGCGCGAGGCCGTGCGACGGCTGGAGCGCGCCGGGTACCGGACCGTCTGGACCAACGAGGTCGTCGGCGGCAAGGACGCGCTCGTCCAGCTGGCCGTGCTGCTGGCCGCGACCGAGCGGCTGACGTTCGGCACCGGCATCGCGAACATCTGGGCCCGCGAACCGCAGACCCTGCACGCCGCGGCGGCCTTCCTCGCCGACGCCTATCCGAACCGGCTGGCGCTCGGCATCGGCGTCGGCTACCCGCAGCAGGCCGAGACCACCGGCCGGGACTTCGGCAGCCCGCTGGCCACCCTGCGCGACTACGTCGGGCGGATGGACGCGGAGACTTGGCCGCCGGCACCGGAGGCGAAGTACCCGCGGATCCTCGGCGCGAACGGGCCGAAGATGCTCGCCCTGGCGGGGGAGATCGCGGACGGCGCGTACCCGGCCAACCTGCCGCCGGCCTTCACCGCCGAGGCCCGGTCGGTGCTCGGCCCGGACAAGCTGCTGGTCGTCGGCCTGGCCGTGGTCCCCGACCTTGACGCCGACCGTGCGAAGGCGGCGGCGATCGAGAAGGTCTCGGGGACGGTGAACCTCCCGACGTTCTCGAACGCCTTGCGCCGCTTGGGTTTCGCGCTCGACGATCTCGCCGGGATCGCGGACGCGGTCGTGGCCTACGGCAGCCCGGACGCCATCGCGGCCAAGGTCCGCGAACACCTCGCCGCGGGCGCGGACCACGTCCTGCTCATGCCCCCGACGACGGACGACTTCACCGCCGACGTCGCGGTACTGGAACGGCTCGCGCCGGCGTTCGCCGGCCTCGACTGACCGGCGCCGACCCCTTGACCACCGGACACGCCGGCCATAAAGTCAGCGTGCCCCACCTGATGTTAACGCTAACATCACTTTGGTCCCGACGCGCCCCGAAGGATCGACAACGATGAAGTTGTTCTCCCCGCGCCGTTTCGGCGTCGTGCTGGCCGTCGTGGCCGCACTCGTCCCCCTGGGCACCGCCGGTGCCGGCGCCGCTCCCCCGCCCGACACCACCCGCGCCGCCGCGAGCGCCCTGTCGGTGCCCGGCATCGACGACGTCCGCGGCAACCTCACGCTGCCGACGGCGGGCGCGGGCGGCACGAGCGTGGCCTGGACGTCGTCCGCGCCCGCCGTGATCACCCCGACCGGCGAGGTCACCCGGCCGCCGACCGGCGCCAAGCCCGCGAACGTCGTCCTGACCGCGAAGGTCAGCCTCGGCCGCGAGAGCACCACGCGACGGTTCACCGCGACCGTCATCCCGAAGCCGGCGCAGGAACCTTTGGCGGGCTACAGCTTCTTCTACTTCACCGGCGAAGGCACGTCCGACGGCGAGCAGATCTACTCGGCGCTGAGCAAGGGCAACGACCCGCTGAACTGGACCGAGCTGAACAACGGGCGGCCGGTGCTCAAGTCGAGCCTCGGCGAGCTGGGCGTGCGCGACCCGTTCATCCTGCGCTCGCCCGACGGCGACAAGTTCTACCTGCTGGCGACCGACCTGCGGATCTACGCCGGCCGCGGCTGGGACGCCGCCCAGCGCTCCGGCAGCCGGTCGATCATGGTCTGGGAGTCCACCGACCTGGCGCACTGGTCGCGCCAGCGCAGCGTCCAGGTGTCCCCGCCGACCGCGGGCAACACGTGGGCGCCGGAAGCCTCGTGGGACGCCGAGCGCGGGACGTACGTCGTGTACTGGGCGTCGAAACTGTACGCCGAGAACGACCCGAACCACACGGGTGACAGCTACAACCGGATGATGTACGCGACCACGCGCGACTTCGTCACCTTCAGCGCGCCGCAGGTGTGGAACGACCCGGGCTATTCGGTGATCGACTCGACGATCATCAAGGACCAGGACACCTACTACCGCTTCACGAAGGACGAACGCAACAACACGTCCTCGACGCCGTGCAGCAAGTTCATCACCGAGGAGAAGTCCGCCGACCTGCTCGACCCGCACTACGGCTTCGTCGCCGACTGCATCGGCAAGGCGACGGCGACCAGTCCCGGGCTCTCCGCGGGCGAAGGACCCACCGGGTTCAAGTCCAACACCGGGAACAAGTGGTACCTGTTCATCGACGAGTTCGGCGGCCGCGGCTACGTCCCGTTCGAGTCCACCGACCTGAACTCGGGCAAGTGGACCATGTCCACCGGCGCGCACCTGCCCGCGTCACCGCGGCACGGCACCGTCCTGCCGGTCACGCAGGCGGAAATGGCCCGGCTGAGCGCTCCCCCGGCGCCGGTGCGGGCCGACGCGAACGGCCTCGTCGCGCACTGGCCGCTGGACGCGAAGTCGGGGCAAGTCGCGACCGACACCACCGGTCACGGCTACGACGGCGCCCTCGCCGGCGACGTCTCCTGGGCCGACGGCTCGCTGAGCTTCGGCGGTACGAACGGGCACGTCCAGCTGCCGAACAACCTGCTCACCGGCGCCGCCGCGGCGACCGTGTCCGCCGACATCCTGGTCGACCCGGCCCAGCAGACGCCGTACTTCCTGTGGGGCTTCGGCAACACCGCGCCTTCGGGGGCGGGCGACGGCTACCTGTTCACCACCGGCGGCACCGCGAGCGGCGGCCTGCGCGGCGCGATCGCGACCGGGAACTGGACGACCGAGCAGCAGGTGGCCTCGAGTGGCGGGCTGCCACGCGGGGTCTGGAAGAACCTGACGCTGACCGTCGGCAACGGGGTGGCGGTGCTGTACCTCGACGGCGTCGAAGTCGGCCGCAACGCGAACGCCACGATCAAGCCGTCGGACCTCGGCGGCGGCGTCACAGCGGCGAACTACCTCGGCCGCTCGCTGTACGCGAGCGACAAGTACTTCCACGGCAAGATGAAGGACGTGCGGCTCTACAACCGGGCGCTCACGGGGCTCCAGGTGTCGGCACTTCCCTTCAACAGCACGACGATCCGCTCTGTCGAGCTGCCTTCACTGAAGACACCGGCTGTCATCGACTCCGGCGCGTCGACTGTGGTGCTGCCCGTGAAGCCGGGGACCGACCTGCGCCGGCTGTCGCCGAAGTTCGGGCTGGCGCCGGGAGCCACGATCAAGCCGGACACGCGGACAGTGGACTTGAGCCAGCCGCGGAAGTTCACGGTGACCGGGGCCGGTGGCGATCGTCGCGTGTGGACGGTCGAGGCGCACGAGACGCGCAGCCCGGTCCTGCCGGGCTTCAACGCCGACCCGAACATCGTCGCGTTCGGCGACACGTACTACCTGTACCCGACGACGGACGGCTTCGACGGCTGGAGCGGCACGAAGTTCTCGGCGTGGTCGTCGAAGAACCTCGTGGACTGGACGGACCAGGGTGTCATCCTCGACCTCGGACCGGACGTGAGCTGGGCGGACAAGAACGCCTGGGCGCCGACGATCGCGCAGCGCAACGGCAAGTACTACTTCTACTTCTGCGCGGAGGCCAAGATCGGCGTGGCGGTGAGCGACTCGCCGACCGGCCCGTTCGTCGACTCCGGCAAGCCGTTGATCGCGGCGAACCCGGACGGCGGCCAGGCGATCGACCCGGCGGTGTTCGTCGACCACACCGGGCAGCCGTACCTGTACTGGGGCAACGGCAACGCGTACGTCGTGCCGCTGAACGAGGACATGGTCTCCTTCGACCCGGCGAAGATCACCCGCCTGACCGGGCTGGACGGCTTCCGCGAGGGCCTGTTCATGGCGGAGCGGAAGGGCACGTACTACCTGAGCTGGTCGATCGACGACACCCGCAGCGAGGACTACCGCGTCGGCTACGCGACAGCGCCGTCGCCGACCGGGCCGTTCACCAACCACGGGCTGATCTTGAGCAAGGACGCCCACCTGGGCATCCTCGGCACCGGGCACAGCTCGATGCTGCAGGTCCCGGGCACGGACGACTGGTACCTCGCCTACCACCGCTTCGGCATCCCGGGCGGCGACGGCACCCACCGCGAGACGACGATCGACAAGCTGACCTTCCGCCGCGACGGCACGATCGTCCCGGTGACGCCGACGCTGGAGAGCGTGCGGCCGGAGCGCGTCCCGCAGTGTCGCGGGAAGGTCCGCTACAGCTGAACCCGGTGGTCCCGGGCTTCGCCGTGCAATGGACACGGCTGCCCGGGATCCCGCGGGCACAGCACCCACCGCTCCGCCGCGACCATCGAGTACATCCGGTAGGGCGACGTCCCGGACACGTCGTCGAGCGTCACCTCCGAAGCGCCGTCGCCGTCACCACGGGGATAGCTCGCCAAGGCGCGGCCGAGCGCCTCACCCGACAGCTCCCGCGCCTCGCCCACCGCGTACACGGCCCGCCCGTGGTACGGCGCGACCGTGGAGTCGAAGACGACCAGGCTCACCCGCGGGCGCGCGGCGAGGTTGCGCGAGTGGCGGGCACCGGTCTCCGAGACCCACACGAACGTGTGATCGTCTTCCGGGGCGAAGTAGACCGGGCACGTCCAGGGGGCGCCGTCCGCGTCGGTCGTGCTCAGGGTGAGGTAGGCGTTCGCCGAGATCAGGGCGCGGGCGTGGGCCGCGAGGTCGTCGTTCGTCATCAGGGCACCGATTCTGCCACCCGAACCGGTGAGATGGAGATCACGAGCGGCCGCGTTTATCCGGTTCGAGGCCGGGTAAACGACGGCAGTTCAGGTTCCTCAGCTGCTGCCGCCCAGGAGTCTTTCGATGACCAGCGTTCTCCAGAACGCCCACCCCGTCCCGGTCCCGCGCCGCCGTCCGGTCGCGCCCGACGCACTCGCCGAACTCGCCCGCCTCGCCGCGCTGGCCGAGCTCGCCCGGAATGCGTCGCCCTCGCTCATGCACCACGCGATCCTCGCCGGCACCAGCCCCGCGACGGTGGCTGCCGCCGCGAAGACCGACGTCGCCGAGGCGCACGTCCGGTGGCACGCGTGGGCCGAGACCGCGGTGGGCCTCGAGGACTACCTCCGGGTGCACGCCGCCTTCGCCGAAGCCGTCATCGCCCGCCACGAAGCCTTCGAGGACGAACTGTGAACAACCAAGAGACGACGCTGGCCGACCTCGAGGCGCTCGGCGACGCGGCCTCCGAACTGCTCCAGCAGATCAGCGAAGAGCTGGCGACCGCCGCGTCACGACGCTGAGTCCGCGGGCCAGCGTCGCCACACTGCGACAGCCGCCCCGGGATCGAAGGTCAACACCTCGGACACACGACTCCACGGTGGGTTCCGGCCGAATACCGACGTGTCGACACTGAAATCGCTTCTTCGGCAGGTTCGAATTTGAACTAGGGTCGAGGACATGGGCGGGTCGAGCACGGACGAGCAGCGAGCATGGATGGCGCTCCGGACGACCTATGTCCTGCTGCACCAGCGCATGGACCAGCAGCTCAAGCGCGACGCGGGCTTGTCGCACCTGCAGTACGAGATCTTGTCCCGGTTGTCGGCGGCCCCGGAGCGCGAGTTGCGCATGGCCGAGCTGGCGTGCGCGGTGGCCGGTTCCAAGAGCGGGTTGACGTACCAGATCGACCGGCTGGAGCAGACGGGCTCGGTCCGGCGGCGGACGTGTCCGGGTGACGTGCGGGCGGTGTATGCGGTCTTGACCGAGGAGGGTGCGGACCGGCTGGCGCGGGCGGAGCCGGGGCATGGTGATCTGGTACGGGAGTTGCTGGTGGACGTTTTGACCCGGGAGCAGCTGCGGGCGGTGACTGAGGGGCTTGAGGAGGTCAATCGTCGTATGCAGGATTCCGAGGACTTTGGTGGGTCGCTCGGGTGATTTCGGGGTTGCCTTTCGTGTGAGCGGCTGCCGGCGCCGGGCCAGAATTTCCGCGCTGGGCAGAGCCGGGCGCGTGCTGCTGAGACGACCGTCCGCTCCGCGATTTCCCAGGTGTGGGTACAGGCTTGAAGTCAGCAGGCGCGGAACTCACCTCTCGCTCGGACAGTCGACACCGGGCGCGGGCAGGGTGACACTCCCGCTGAGGTGCGGCGGACTGCGGGTTGTCACCGGCTCAACCGGTCCCAGGTATGGACATAGGTTCGCAGCCAGCCGATTCCGGAGACTGCCTCGCTCGGATGCTGTCGTGCTTGGGTTCGATGCGGTCGTGGCTGTGGCTGTCACTGCCAGGGATCAGTTCGCTCGGTTCGCAAGGCCGGGCGCGGCGGTCCGGGTTGAATGGGGCGCTGCGGGCTCGTCGGGGATGGTGATAGCGCTCTGCCGTGGCCTGGGCGTGGGTGTAGGCCCGTAGCCGGTTGGCTGCGGGCCTTTCCCGTTCATGCTGCGAATGGCAGTGGTTGGTGGAGGTTGTTGCGCCTGGGTCTTCGGCGTTTGTCCAGGAATGCCGGTGGCAGGAACTCGGGCAACCCGTCGGCCGCGATGCGCACTTGCCAGCCGGAGCGATGCAGGAGCCGGTGGTGGTGAGCGCACATCAGGACCAGGTTGCCCAGCTCGGTCGGGCCGCCATCGGCCCAGTGGCGGACGTGGTGGCCGTGACAGTGCCGGGGTGGGCGGTGGCAGCCGGGGAATGCGCAGCCGCGATCGCGGAGGTAGAGCGCTCGGCGGAGTGGGGTTGAAATCAGCCGACGCTGGCGGCCGAGGTCGAGGGGTTCGCTGTTGGTGCCGAGGACTGCGGGGATGAGCATGCAGTCGCAGGCGTGGATGCGGGCTTCGGCTGCGGAGATGGTGCCGAGGTCGCCGAGGGTGGCCCGGCCGAGGCCTACCTTGGGGGCGGTGCCGGTGGCGCCGGGGATGGCTGGACCAGCTCCGGGCTTGGGTGCGGTGCCGGTGTTGCCGGGCATGGCTCGGGCGGAGGCGGGCTTGGGCATAGCGCCGGATTCGCCGAGTGTGGCCTGACCGGCAGCGGACATGGCGCCGAGGGTTGCCGTGCCGATGCCGGCCTTGGGCATGGTGCCGGTATCGGCGAAGGTGGCTGGGCCGGTAGCAGGCTTGGGCATGGTGCTGCCGAGGATTGTTGTGGCGAGGCCGGACTTCAAGTCCGCCAACGACACCGCGATCATCACATGCGCCCGCTCGCCGGCCTGCAGCGGCAACTCAGGGGAGTTGAGGGCCAGGTCGATGGCGTCGGAGAAGGCGTCGCCGTAGCGTTCCAACGGCGAACGCAAGTCTGGGCCTTCGTCGGTCGTGCGGCGTTGCGCCAGGGAGTCCAGCAGGGCGCTGGCTCGGGCGCCAGTTTCGTCGTCGAAACGGCCGTTCAGCTCCCAGAACCCCGTTCTCTTGCGCCGCAACGACAACTCGCGGCTGGGTGTGGCCGGTTCGGTCTCGTCGGGCTCGGCTCCGTCGGGATCCAGGTGAGCCACGATGCGGGCGCCCAGCGCTGCGACCTGCTTGTGTCCGGCCTCGGAGGCGAACGTCAGCAGGTGCTGCTCGGCTTCGTCGCGGTGCTCGGGTGGGATCTGGGTCATTACGCCGACGATCGTGTCGATCATCGGGGTGCTTAGCCGGCCATCCGAGGCAGCAAGACCGGTGGCGGGAGCGACAGCGGGGATGGGAGTGCCGTCGAGAGTGTGAGTGGAAGTGAGGGCTCGGGCTCGCTTGACGATGGTCTCGGCGGCGGACTTGGGGATGTCGGCGAGGTGTTCGAAGAGCCTTGCGGCAGAACGGTAGCCGAAGAGTTCCATCACACCGCGGGACTCGATTTCCACCAGCAGCGAGCCGATCTCGGCATCCAAGGAGCGCATGGAAGTGAGCAGGGCGGAGATGCGGTCGGCCAGGGCCACCGCATCCGCTTTCCACACCGCTTCACTGTCCACACAACAAGATTACCAACATTCGAACACATGTCATCACTCGAAAGGATGATCAAGCGAGACCGCGGCAGGGGCACCGTTGCGTGGGGAATCGGCGCTCCCGCACCGAGCAGGAAGCAACGACACGAAGCGCCGATTTCCACGCCCCGGCGAAGCCGCATCTTGAAAAGACCAGCACTCCTGGGAGTGACAGGACCAGGCAACCAAACCCCCAGCGACCTACAGTCGAAACCATGACCGACGAGCCGAACCTCCTGGGCGACCACCTCCGCGCCCGCCGTGAGCTGCTCACCCCCGCGCAAGCCGGCCTCCCGGTCACCGGCGTCCGTCGCGTCCCCGGCCTGCGCCGTGAAGAGGTCGCGATGCTCGCCGGTATCAGTGCCGACTACTACCTTCGCCTGGAACAGGGCCGCGACCGCAACCCGTCGCGCTCGGTCCTCGAATCCCTCGCGCGCGTTCTGCAGCTCGACGACGACACCACCGCCTACCTCATCGGCCTCGCCGAGGCGAAACCTCGCCGCGCGCGACGGCGGCGGCGCAAGGAGACCGTCCCGCCGAGTACCGTCAAGTTCCTCGCCGCGCTGGCGCTGCCCGCCTTCGTCGAGGGCCGCTACCTCGATGTGCTGGCGGCCAACCCGCTCGCCGCCGCGATCTCGCCTCGGCTCGTGCCCGGTGCGAACCGGCTGCGGGACGTCTTCCTCGACCCGGCCGAACGAGAGCTCTTCCCGGACTGGGAACTCGCCACTCGAGGGCTGGTCGCCGGCTTCCGGCAGTCCGTCGGGACCGAGACCGATGATCCCCGGTTCATCGAGCTCGTCGGCGAGCTATCGCTGGCCAGCCCCCGGTTCCGCGAACTGTGGGCCCGCCACGACGTCGCGAACCGGCGGGGTGCGACCGTGCGGTTCGACCACCCGGTGGTCGGCGAACTGGTGCTGAACCGGGAAAAGCTCCTCATCAGCGAGGCGCCGGGGCTCGTGCTCGCCGTCTACCACCCCGATCCCGGCACGGACGCCGCCGACAAGCTGGCTCTCCTGGGCTCCGCGGCCCTGCCTCCGGCCACTGCCCGCACCACTACCGAACAGGACAACCACGCATGAGCAAGCTCGCCCTCGTCACCGGCGCCACCTCCGGCATCGGGCAGGCGTTCGCCGAACGCCTCGCCGCCGACGGCCACGACCTGGTGATCGTCGGCCGGCGCCAGGAGCGCCTCGACGAATTCGCCGCCGCCCACACCGAAGTCAAGGTCCGGGTCGTGGCCGCCGACCTCTCCACCGACGAAGGCATCGACGCCGTCGCGGAGATCGCCGCCACCGAACCCCTGGACCTGCTGGTGAACAACGCGGGCGTCGCGCACTACATGCCGCTGGCCGACCTGCCCGCCGCCCAGGCCCGCGAACTGGTCAAGGTCAAGGTGCTGGCCCCGACGATGCTCGCCCGCGCGGCCGTCGCCGGCATGCAGGAACGCGGCCGCGGCACCATCGTCAACGTGGCCGGCATGATCGCGTTCAGCGGGCCGGCGCCCCACTCGCAGATGCCGCGACGCGCTGTCTACGCGGGCTCCCTCGCCCACCTGGTCACGCTTTCGCAGACGCTGAGCGCCGAGCTCGAAGGCACCGGTGTCCGGGTCCAGGTCGTGTGCCCCGGCGTGGTCGCGACGGAGTTCCACGAGCGCCAGGGCCTGGACCTCAGCGCGATCCCGAGGATGAGTGCGGCCGACGTCGTGTCCGCCTCGCTGCGCGGATTGGAGCTCGGCGAAGTCGTCTGCGCTCCCGGGGTCGAGGACACCAGCCTGCTGGACGCCGTGTTCCGGGCCGACCTGGCCGCTTTCGGAGGCCAGAGCACGGAACTCGCCGGACGGTACCGGGCCGGTCAGATCTCGTAGGTGACCATCGCGAGCCCGACGTTGACGCTCTTGACCCGGATCTCCAGGAGCGACAACGTGTTCGCGGGCCAGCTCACCCGCCCCGTGGCCCCCTTGCCGCAGCCCAGGGACTCCCACGGACGCGGCTGGCGCACGCTGGCCATCCGGCCGTCGACGCAGCCGCGCTGCTGCGTGCCCGCCTCCACGAACCAGGTGACCTCGAGGTACCCGCGCCACTGCGGCGGGCTGGTGAAGCTGCACGGCTTGGACACCGCGCCCCACTTCCCGGGGAAGCCCACCGCGTTGCCGCGGCAGAAGACGTCCGAACGGGTGGACGCGGCGGCCGGGACCGACGACGACACGAGCGCGAGCAAGGCGACGACCAGGACGACCCAAGATCGTTTCATGCTTCGAGGCTAGCGCCGGAGCTCGCCTTTCCCTGTCACTCGAACGGTTCTTTCTCGTCAGGGAACCACCAGCACCGGCCAGTGGCCCGCCCTGATGAGCTTCGTCGCCACCGAGCCCGCGAACCGGTGGCCCGCCTTCTGGGACGCGCCGACCACCACCGTGTCGGCCTGGCAGCGGTCGGCCGTGTCGCGCAACGCCGTGTACGGGTCGCCGTACGTCTTGACCAGCGTCACCGGCACCCGCAGTTCCTCCGCCGCGTCGCGCATCTGGTCCCGCAGCTCGGCGTACAGGTGCGTTGCCGTGTCGTGTTCCAGCACCGTGGCCACCGCCGGGCGGAGCGGGGCCAGCGGTGCCGGGCACGCCACGAACACGACGATGAGCCGGCTGCCCTGACGACGGGCCATGCCGAACGCGAACGCCGCCGCGCGCATGGCCGTGTCCGTGCCGTCGATCCCGGCCAGGATGGCCCGCGCCGCGACCTCGCGGCGCGGGCCGAACCGCTCCACAGTGGACTCGAAGGCACCGGGCCCGCCCATCGCTGTCTCCCCCTACCCCACCACCGCGTCCGAAGCCGGTTCGTCCGCCTTCTCCGCGACGTCGATGGTGGTGCGCAACGTGATCGGCTTGAGCAGCAGCGCCGCGAGCACGCCGACCACAGCCACCGCCGCGGAGATCAGGAAGATGTGCGCGGTCGCGTCGCCGTAGACAGTGTGCACGACGGCCTGCACCTGCGGCGGCAGCGCCTTGAGGTTCAGCGCGCTGACCCCGCCCGTCGACGCCTGCCCCGCCGGTACGTGCAGCGCCGCGGCCAGGTCGGCCGAGACGCGGTTCGCCAGGACCGCCCCGAGCACCGAGACGCCGATGGTGCCGCCGAGCGACCGGAAGAACGTCACCGACGCGCTCGCCGCGCCGAGGTCCCGCAGCGGCACGTCGTTCTGGACCGCGAGCACGAGGTTCTGCATCGTCATGCCGACCCCGATGCCGACGACGGCCATCGCGATGCCGATGATCCACAGTGGAGTGGCGTGGTCGACCGTGCCGAGCCCGAGGAAGCCGAGCACCAGGATCGCCGCGCCGGAAACGATGTACGGCTTGATCTTGCCGCTGCGGCTGATCAGCCGTCCGGACACCGTCGAGGACACCAGCACGCCCGCCATCAGCGGCATGGTCAGCAGGCCGGCTTCGGTGGGTGTGTAGCCGCGGCCGATCTGGAAGTACTGGCCGAGGAACACCGCGCCGCCGAACATCGCCATGCCCACCGCGAGGCTCGCGATGATCGCGAGCGCGGGCGTCCGCTGCACGACGATCTGCAGCGGCACCACCGGTTCGCGAACCTTCTTCTCCACCACCACGGCGATCACGAGCAGCACGAGCCCGGCCGCGACCATGACGGCGGTCTGCCACGACAGCCAGCCGAACGCGTTGCCGACGAACGACACCCAGATCAGCAGGACGCTCACGCCGGCGGCGATCAGGCCGGCGCCGAGGTAGTCGACCCGGACGTCGTCGCGGCGCACGGTCTCCAGCTTCAGCGTGCGCTGCAGCACGACGAACGCGAGCACCGCGATCGGCACGCCGACGAAGAAGCACCACCGCCAGCCCAGCCACGGCACGTCCACGATCAGGCCGCCCAGCAGCGGGCCGCCGACGGTCGCCACGGCCATGACGGCGCCGAGGTAGCCGTTGTACCGGCCGCGCTCCCGCGGCGGGATGATCGCGGCGATCACGACCTGGACCAGCGCCTGCAGGCCGCCGACGCCGATGCCCTGGAACGCCCGCGCGGCGATCAGCTGCCCGGTGTCCTGGCTGAACCCGCTGATCATCGACCCGGCCACGAAGATCACGATCGCGACCTGGACCAGCGTCTTCTTGTTGAACAGGTCGGCGAGCTTGCCCCAGATCGGGGTGGTGGCCGTGGCGGCCAGCAGCGTGGCCGTGACGACCCAGGTGTACTGCGTCTGGGTGCCGTTCAGCGAGCCGATGATCAGCGGCAGCGACGTCGAGACGACGGTCGAGCTGATCATGGCCACGAACAGCGCGAGCAGCAGCCCGGACAGCGACTCGAGCACCTCGCGGTGCCGCATCGACTCGGACGAGCCGGTTCTTTCGGACTTCATGGGATCCCTTCGCACGTTCCGGACCATCATTGCGCAATGGGCAAACTTGCACAATGAGCAATTACAGTCCGCCGCTACGCTGACCCCATGGACACCCTCGACACGCTCCGCACCCGCAAGAAGGCGGCGACGCGGCAGTCGTTGCACGAGGCCGCGCTGCGCCTGGCGGTGGAGCGCGGGCTGGACGGCGTGACGGTCGAGGACATCGCCGACGCGGTGGGCGTGTCCCGCCGGACGTTCTCCAACTACTTCACGAACAAGGAAGACGCGATCCTGCACGCCGACCGCGAGCGGACGGGCGTGCTCGTGTCGCTGGTTTCCGGCCGGCCGGCCGAGGAGAAGCCGTGGCAGGCGCTGCGCACGGCCAGCCGCGAGCTGTACCACGGGCGGGCGGTCCCGGACCGCGAGTGGGTGGCGCAGCTGCGCCTGCTGCGGCGGCACCCGTCGCTGCTCGCGCAGCAGGCCGGCGACCAGATCACCCTGGAGCGCGACCTGGCCGCGGTGCTGCTCGCCCGGGGCCACGACCTCGACGAACCCTTGGCACGCCTCATGACGGCGACGTTCCTCGCGGCGGTGCGGACCGCGAGCGTGCTGTGGCTGGAGGACTCGGCGGAACGCTCACTGCCCGACGTCGTCGACGAACTGATGGGCCGGGTCGACTTCCGCTGAGAGCGGGGCCGCCGGTCGAGCGCTTCAGCACACGGCGACCGAGGCACCCACGCGGCTTCGCCCGGCCGGAGGCGGTTTCGCTCGCCTACGGGCGGAACGCCCTCAGCGCCGCCGCCACCAGGGCGTCCGCGTAGCTTTCGGTCAGCGGGCCCGTGCGCAGCAGCCAGCGCTGGTACAGCGGCGCGTAGAGCACTTCGAGCACCAGATCCAAATCGGCGTCGGCCGCGAGCTGGCCAGCCCGCTGGGCACTGCGCAGCCGGGCCTTCTTCGCCTCGTCCATCGGGGCGGCCAGCCGTTCGCGGTAGAGCGCGGCCAGGTCCGGATCGTTCGCGATCTCCGTGTTGAGCGCCCGGATCGGCGCCTCGAACACCGGGTCGGCGAACTCGGCGACCGTCGCGCGCATGACCAGGCGCAGGTCGGCTTCCAGGTCGCCCGTGTCGGGCAGCGCGGCGACCTCGCCGGACGGGTCGGCGCTCAGCTCCAGGACCGAGTCGAACACGACCGCGCCCTTGGCCGGCCACCACCGGTAGATCGTCTGCTTGCCGACGCCGGCGCGGGCGGCGATCGCGTCGATCGACACCTTGGCGTAGCCGAGCTCGACGATCAGCTCGCGGGTCGCCGCGAGGATCGCCTGGCGGGACCGCTCGCTGCGCCGGGTGGCGTCAGGCTTCCTGGTGACCATGGCGACAGCCTAGCGCCCGGCGAGACGAACCGTTCCGTCTTGACACGTCGAGCAACGACGCGCAAACTCGGACAAGACGAGACGATTCGTCTCGCGAGCTACCAGAGGGGGTTTGCCATGACGGCTACCGAAGTTCCGGTCTGGTTCGTCACCGGGGCTTCGCGCGGCCTGGGCCGGGCGATCACCGAAGCCGCGCTCGAAGCCGGGCACCGTGTGGTCGCCGCGTCGCGCACCGAAGGCACCCTCGCCGACGCCTATCCGGGCCGGTTCGTCCACATCCCGCTGGACGTGACCGACCGCGACGCCGTGTTCGAGGCCGTGGAGCGCGCGGCGGGCGTCTTCGGCGGTCTGGACGTCGTCGTCAACAACGCCGGGGTGATGCTCTATGGGATGGTCGAAGAGGCCACCGAAGCGCAGGTCCGCGCGCACTTCGACGTCAACTTCTTCGGCGCGCTCTGGGTCGCCCAGGCCGTGCTCCCCCACCTGAAGGGCGGCGGCAGGCTGCTGCAGGTCACGTCCATGGGCAGCGGCGGCGGGATGGCGTCCGTCGGGTTCTACGGCGCCGGCAAGGCGGCGCTCGACGCCCTGACCGACGCACTGGCGATGGAGGTCGAGCGGTTCGGCGTGCACGTGACGAACCTGCAGATGGGCGGCTACGCCACCGGCCTCTTCACCACCGGCACGACGCTCACCACCCCCGACCCCGCCTACCGGGAGCTGCGCAAGGAGCTCGAGGAGATGTGGGGTGACGACGCCGGTCCCGCACCCGAGACGGCGGCGCCGGTCGTGCTGCGAGTGGCGGCCATGGACGATCCGCCACGCCGGCTCGTCGTCGGCGGCGCGTCGTTCGACATGGTGCAGGAGCTCGCGCGGATGCGCGCCGAGCAGTACGCGGGGTGGGCGCCCCCCCCCCGTCACGCGCCCGGCGGCGGCGCCCGGGCTGGTGGGGAGCCACCGGCCGGCGCCGGGCCCCGCGTCAGACCAGGCCCTGCTGCGACAGCCAGTCCTTCGCCACGTCCGCGGCCTTCTCACCGTCGGAGTCGACGCGCTTGTTCAGGTCGCGCATCCCTTCCGTGGTGAGCTTCGCGCTCACCGCGTTGACGGCGGCGGCGAAGTCCGCGCCGCGCTCGTCGAGGACCTTCTTGGTCACCGCCGGGACCACGTTCTCGGTCGGCACCATGGCCAAGTCGTCCTTCAGCGCGACGTACTTCGAGTCGCCGGCCTGCGGGCTCACCGAGTCGACCGGGATGACCGTGACGGCCCCGGAGTCGAGCTGCTGCACCCGCGGCCCGAGCTCCTGGACGGTCTGGAACGTCGCGTTCGTCAGCTTGTACACGTCCGTGAGGCCCTTGAAGCACGTCAGCCGCTTCTCGCACTCCGGGCCGCCGGCCAGGACGACCTTGTCGAGCTTCTTGAGGTCGCTGATGCTCGCGAGGCCCTTCGACTGCGCGAGGTCGGCCTTGACGATGTAGGTGTTCTTGTCTTCCGCCGCCGCGTAGTCCAGCAAGGACACCCCGCTGGGCTCGAGCAGCTTGGCCAGCTGCTCGTGCTCGCCCTTGGCGTCCTTCACCGGGTCCGCGCCGAACCCGGCGGCGATCGCCGAGCCCTGGTACTCCGGGATGAACTGCAGCTCACCGGACTTCAGCGACGGGTAGATCAGCTCCCGCGAGCCCAGGTTCAGCTTGCGCGTCACCGGGTAGCCCTTGGCTTCCAGCGCCTGCGCGTAGATCTCGGCGAGGATCTGGCTGTCGGTGAAGTTGAAGGACGCGACGACGATCGGCGCCCCGCCCTTGCCCGCCGCGGCGGGCTTGTCGTCCCCGCCGCCGCACGCCGTCAGGCCCAGAGCGGCCACCGCCACCAGCGCGGCCACTCGGATGTTCCGGGTCCAGCCCACGTCCCACACTCCTGTCGTCAAGATCGGACGGTCAGGACCCTAACCAGCCCCACCGACAAAAACCACATGGTGAGATTCACGGGGCGAGGTGCTCACGCAGCGTCGAGCCGCTGTACTCGGTGCGGTACCGGCCCTTGCGCTGCAGGATCGGCACGACGTGGTCGACGAACGCGGTCAGCTCGTAGGGCAGCGTCGAGCCCATGATGGTGAACCCGTCGACGGCGCCGGCGTCCTGCCAGGTGAGCACGTGGTCGGCCAGCTGCTCCGGAGTGCCCACGAAGTGGACCTGCCCCGCTCCCCCGGTGATCGCCGCGGCGATCTCGCGCAGTGGGGCATCCGGACGCTCCCGCGCGGCCGCGGCCAGCTGCTGCAGACGGCTGGATCCGCCTTCGGCCGTCAGCTCCGCGGGCAACGGGGCGTCCGGGTCGAACGCGTCCGGGTCGAGGCCGGCGGTGTACAGCGCGTTCTGCCAGCGGAACTCCGGGCTGGCCAGGTCTTCGAGCCGCTGCGCCCGGGCCTTCGCCTCGGCCTCGGTGCCGCCGAGGGTGACCATCAGGGCGGGCAGGACGCGCACGTGCTTCGGGTCCCGGCCGGCCGCGACGACCTGGGCGTCCAGCTCCGCGCGGAACTTCACCGCCGCCTCCAGCGACGGCGGGCCGGAGAACACCAGCTCCGCGTACCGGGCGGCGAGCCCGATGCCGGCGGCCGACTGTCCCGCCTGGACGAGTACCGGGCGCCCCTGCGGCGACCGCGGGAACGGCAGCACGCCTTCGGCGTCGTAGAACCGGCCGTGGAACCGCGGCGCGTGCAGCTTGGCCCGGTCGGCCCAGACACCGTTCTCGCGGTCGCCGACGATCGCGTCCTCGTCCCAGCTGTCCCACGCCCGGGTGACGACGTCGACGAACTCGTGGGCGCGCTCATACCGGTCCGCGTGGTCGGGGTGGGCCTTCTCGCCGAAGTTCGCCGCGGCGAGCGGGGTGATGGTGGTGACGATGTTCCAGCCGGCGCGCCCGCCGCTGAGGTGGTCCAGCGTGGCGAACCGGCGGGCGAGCTCCCACGGCTTGTTGTAGGTCGTCGACCCGGTCCCGATCAGGCCGATCTTCTCGGTGACCGCGGCCAGTGCCGACAGCACCGAGATCGGGTCGAACTGGGTCTGCGGCAGGTGGGTGGCGCGGTATTCGGCGATGGCGATGTTGTCGGCGAGGAAGATCGAGTCCATCAGGCCGCGCTCGGCGGTGCGCGCGATGTTCGCGTAGTACGGCAGCCCGAGCACCCCGCGGACGTCGTCGTCGACGACCCGCCACGCGGACTCGTGGTAGCCGTTCGGCCAGATGAAGGCGTTGAAGTGCAGGGAATCTGCGGTCACAGCGCGGCTCCTTCGATGGTGCCCGCCGCGTCGGCGGCGGTGCGGCCGTGGACGGCGGGGCGGCCGCCGTAGGGGTCCTGGTCGGTCCAGAGTGCCGTGGGCGCGGCCGCGCGCACCACGGGCACGACTTCGGCGGCGAAGCGTTCGAGCATGGCGAGCTGCTGCTCGTGCGGGATCATCGTGGGCAGGCTGAACGACTGCAGGTCGTGCCCGAACGCCTCGTGCCACCAGAGGATCTTCTCGGCGATCTGCTGAGGGCTGCCGACGAGCACCGGCCCGCGCGCGATCGCGTCGTCGATGGTCGGGAACTCCATCGCGTTGCCCGGCGTGTGGTTCCCAGGCTGGTTGAAGAACTCGACGATCTTCTCGTAGGTCGGGCCGAACGCCTCGCGCGCCTCCTGCGTCGTGTCGGCCAGGTACAGGAAGCCCGCCCCGGCGCCGACGAAGGCGAACCGCGGGTCGTGGCCGTGCTCGGCGTACTGCTTGCGGTAGTGCTCGATCAGCACGGTGTAGTTGTCACGCGGCTGGATCGCGTTGGCCGAGAAGAGCGGGTCACCCCACTGGGCCGCGAGCTCGGCCGAGGTCAGCGTGGTCGCCGAGCCGTGCCAGATCCGCGGGGCGCCGGCGAACGGGCGCGGCAAGCTGGTCACTTCGGTCAGCGGGCCGCGGAAACGTCCCTCCCAGGTGACGTCCTCCTCGCGCCAGAGCCGGCGCAGCAGCTCGTACTTCTCGGCGAGCGCGTCCCACTGGTCGCCGTTCTCGATGCCGAACATCGGCAGCTGGCGCAGCTCGTTGCCCTTGCCGATCACCAGCTCCAGCCGGCCGCGCGAGAGCTGGTCGACGGTGGCGTAGTCCTCGGCCACCCGCAGCGGGTCGTGGACGGACAGGACGGACACACCGGTCTGGATCCGGACCCGGCTGGTCGTCGCGGCGATGGCGCCGAGCAGCACGGTGACGCCACTGCTCAGGAAGTGGCCGGCGTGACGTTCCCCGAGCGCGACGGCGTCGAACCCGAACTCCTCCGCATAGCGCGCCGAGGTCAGCGCCTGCGCGAAGCGCTCGTCGGTGCGGACCCGGCGACCGGTCACCGGGTTGGTCAGGTGGGGCAGGATGTCCAGAACCTGGAATCTCATGGGGTGGCTCCGTGCTGTCCGGGCTCGCGCGTGGTCCGTACCTGGTCAACCGGATCTTCGCGGAGCTATTCCCGGACGTGGGCGCGTTCCACATGGTGAGCGCCCCGCCGTCCCCCGCCCGGTGCGGAGGACGGCGGGGCGGTCGTCAGCTCACGTTCTTCAGGAACAGCGACTTCGCCGTGCTGGTCTTCGACGCGTCGACGCCGTGGCCGCCGGTGTAGTCCTGCTGCTCGTTGCGGGCCCAGTCCGCGATCGGCTTGCCGCCGACGTCCAGGTGGTGGAAGGCGGTTCCGTCCCAGCCGAACTGGTAGATCCTCGTGTGGTCCGGGTAGTACGGCGTGTCCGCCGCACCGGCGGTGACCTGCTTGGTCATCGTGTTGTCGAAGAAGACGTTGCGCGGACCCGAAGAGCCGGCCCACTTGACCGCCTTCTGGCCGGTCGACCAGTAGATCGGGAACCACGTCGAGTCGTCCGGGGCGTCGCCGCCTTCGTCGCCGCAGTGCGCCGTGCAGTTGCCCGAGCGGTGGGCGAAGGAGACCCGGTTCGTGTTCAGCTCGAACAGGTTGTTGCGTTCGTAGCCGCCGTGGATGTTGAAGTCCGAGTCGATGTCGTTGCCGATCACCACGTTGCCCGAGGCCGACCACTGGAACGTGAAGTGCCGCAGGTCGCGGGTCGTGTTGCCGGCGTAGAGCGAGTCCCACACGCGGGACCCGCGGAAGTAGCCGTTGCCGCCCTTGCCCTTGTTCCAGGAGCCGTCCAGCTCGTTGTTCACGATCTGCAGGTTCTTGGCTTCCTCGGTCACGATCGGATGCGACCCGGTCATGATCGAGTGGATACCGCGGACCCAGGAGTCGGCGGCCCACTTGAACACGATGCCCTGCATGGCCAGCGACGGCGCGAGGTTGCCGTAGTTGTCCTTCGCCTGCTCCTGGGTGACCCCGGGCGGAGCGTCCTGGGTGAAGGAGAAGTCCTCGAAGCCGACGCCCACGATCGGGTCCACGATCGGCGACGCCTTGGACGCGTACGTCGTGCCGTCGATCGGCGCCGAACCGTCCGAAGTGGAGTCGACGGGCACGTCGTACTCGAGCGGCTTGTCGACCGACACCGTGTGGTTCTTGGTGTCGACCGCGGTGATGGTGAACCACTGCTGGCGCATGTGCAGGTTCTGCAGCGGCCAGGTCGTCGGCACGGCGTTCATCGACTGGTAGAACTTCATGGTGTTGGCGGCCCGGATGGTGATGAACCCGCCGACCTTCATGGTCGTGGTCTTGGCACTGGTGGCCAGGTAGACGGTCTTGTCACCGGTACGCGCCGCGAAACCCTGGTCGCCGGGCTTCTCACGCAGCTTCGCACCCGCCTTCCAGTGCACGTTGATCGTGCCTTCGAAGATGTCCTTGCGGTTGGCCGGCGCGCTCGCGTACTGACTGGCGTAGCTGGGGTCGACGCCGCGCGACTGCACGCGGAACAGGCCACGGCCCGGCCAGAGCCAGCCGCCGGAGCCGTCCTCGTAAGTCATCTCGTGCTGGTCCCACTGGTCGCCGTCCGGTGTCACGACGTCGTACTCGGTGTTCTTGTCCGGTTTGAAGACGAACTTCGTCTTGTCCATGCCGGCGCCGCGCAGGATCAGGTAGTTCGCGTCGACGTGGATCTCGTGGGTGACGTTCAGCGTGCCGGCCGGGAAGGTGATCAGGCTCAGCTTGGTGTAGCTCGCCGAGGGCGAGCACGACGCGTGGATCTTGTCGATGGCCGACTGGATGCCGGCGGTGTCGTCGACGCCGTCGTCCGGCTTGACCTGGTACGTGCTCGCGAGCTGCGCCGCGGTGATCCGGCAGCTCGCACTCGGGTTGACCGCGTCGGCGCCGGGCAGGTTCTGCCCGCCGCGGAAGCCGGCCTTGCTCCAGTCGTAGAGGCCGGGGACCGGGGCCGCGCGGTTGCCCGCCGACGTGTCGAGCGTGGTGAGGGCGCCGGGGCCGGGGGCCGCGGCTGACGGACTCAGGCCGCCGAAGCCGGCCGCGGCGCACGCGGCGACGGCCACGATCGCGACGGTTGTCTTGCGTGACAAGGAAACCTCCGGAAAATGGGGTCGGTGAAACGCCGGGCCGTGGTCGGCTCGGGCGTGACAGGAAGGGCCGGCGGGTGCGGCAGGCCGCCGGCGAGACCGTCCGGCGAGGACTACGGCCGGACGCGGGCCGTGAACGCGGGAATGCTAGACGGCGCCGGGAAAGGCGATCGACTGTCTGATCAAGAGCTCCTCCGTAGCTGACTGGTTTTCACCAGGACTGCTTGAAGGCGGCGGTCAACCGAACATACAACGCGACCGCCACTTAGTAAAGTAACCTTCCAAATACCGAGCGTCGGCCCGCCCATGTGGCCTGGGTCACTTTCACCGCTCTCTCCGGAACCCGTTCCCGCGCCGGTGAGAACAGCAGATGACACTCTGCGCAGCGAGAGGCGGGCGATGACCCCGGAAGACACCGAAGCCGACGACGACGCGAGCGTGATCGCGCGGTCGCGGCAGGAGCCGAGCCTGTTCGCGGTCATCTTCGACCGCCATGCCCGGCACATCCACCGCTACCTGGTCCGGCGGCTGGGCCCGACCGCGGCGGACGACGTCCTCGCGGACACGTTCCTCATCGCGTTCGGCAAGCGCGCGAAGTTCGACCTGGCGCGGCCGGACGCCCGGCCCTGGCTCTACGGCATCGCCACCAACCTCGTCTCGCGCCGGTGGCGGGCCGAAGTGCGCGAACTCAAGCTCCGCCTGGCCGTCGGGCCGCCCGCGGTGGACGACGGCCACGCCGACCGGGTCGCCGACCGGGTCAGTGCCCAGGCGCTGGGGCCGGACCTCGACCGGGCGCTGGCCGCACTGCGCCCACGCGAGCGGGACGTCCTGCTGCTCGTCGCCGCGGAAGGGCTGGGCTACCAGGAGGTCGCCGAAGCACTGGGCATCCCCGTCGGCACCGTGAAATCGCGGCTGAACCGCGCCCGCACCCGCGTCCGCGCCGAACTCGGCGCCCTCGACCTCACGAAGGAGACCTTCAGCCATGGATGAGCTCGACCTGATCCGCGACCGCGCGGAGGCCGTCGGCTTCGCACCGGCGGAGCACCTCACCCCGGCCCGGGAGCGGCTGCTGGCCGCGGCCCGCGGTGAACGGCCGCACCGGTCCCGGCGCCTGTTCTGGGCCGCCGGCGCCTCGATCGGCCTGGCCGCGGCGATCACCGCGGTCGTGGCGCTCGCCCCGGCCGAGCAGGTGGGCATCGGCCCCGGCGTCGCGCACGCCGATCCGGTCAAGGTGCTGACCGAAGCGGCGAGCACCGCCCTGAAGGAGCCGGCCAAGCCGCCGCGTCCGGACCAGTTCCTGTACGTGAAGACCGAATACGCCATTCCCCCCGACCGCGAGGTCTGGCTCTCGGTCGACGGCACCCGGGACAGCCTGATCGGCAGCGCCAAGGAAGGTGGCTGCCGCAACGGCAAGGCGCCGATGTACGGCACGAACGACCCGCGCGCGGAAGGGACGCTCCAGGACTGCGCACCCAAGTCGGTCTACCGGACGGACCTGCCGACGACGGCCGACGCGATGCTGGCCTACCTCTACGAAAAGGAGGCCGATCGCAACGGCCGAGCCACCTACATCGGCAAGGCCATCTACACCCTCGCCTACGAGCAGGTCCTCCAGCCGGCGTCCTACGCGGCGCTGTTCGAGGCGGCGGCGAAGGTGCCGGGCCTGACGGCCCTGGACCACGTCACCGACGGCGCCGGCCGTCCGGGCGTCGGGATCAGGTTTCCGGTGCCCCCGGGCTCCTCGCCGAAGGCGCAGCCGATCGTGCTGGTTTTCGACGCCACGACGTACCAGTTCCTGGGTACCGAGGACAGCGCCGTGATGGTGAAGACCTACGTCGACGAGGTGGGGCAACGCCCCTGAGCTCAGCCCGGGCCTGGGAGGCCATCGTGGAAGGTCGCGAACGCCGGGACCGGCTCGCGGGTCGTGCGGTGACCGGCGAGCGGGTGGCTTTCGTCGGCGTACCCGAGCGCCACCCCGCACACGATCACGTGGTCGCCGGGCACGTCCACGTGGCGGCGCAGGACCGGGTGGTAGTCGATCAGCGACGCCTGGGCGCACGTGTGCAGGCCGGCTCCGCGCGCCGCCAGCATCAGCGCCTGCAGGAACAGGCCCGCGTCGATCAGCGCACCCTGCAGGGGCAGCCGGCTGACCGTCAGGACCAGGCCGACCGGTGCTCCGAAGAAGTCGTAGTTGCGCCGGTGGTGGCCGAGGCGGCCGGCCGTGTCACCGGCCTCGATGCCGAGTGCGTCGCGGTAGAGCCCTTCGCCGAAGCGGCGGCGGCGCGAGCGGAACGGCTCGCGCCACTGGTCCGCGCCGGGCTGGTAGGCGAACTCCCCCGCCGAGCGGCGGCCTTCGTCGTGCGCACGCAGCAGGTCCGCGCTCAGCGCCCGCTTCGCCGCGCCGGTCAGCACGTGCACCCGCCACGGCTGGCAGTTGGAGTTGCTGGCCGACCGGGCCGCCAGGGCCAGCAGCCGCTCGACCTCCGCGCGCGGCACCGGATCCGGCCGGAACGCCCGGCAGCTGCGGCGCGTCAGCAGCGCCTCCTCGACGGTGGTGCTCACTCGGCCGGCGGGGTGATGTCGTAGGAGATCCGGCCCGCCGGCAGGTAGAAGAGGGCGATCAGCGCGCCGCCCTTGACCTCCGGGTAGTGGTGGCTGCCCGGGCCCGGCGCGGTCCAGCCCGGGCCGCTCCAGCCGCGCGGGCCCATCAGCTTCGCGCCGGCGTCGAGTGGCACCACGAGGTTGAGCTCGCCGTACGGGTGCTGGTGGTACTGCCCGCGGTAGGGCTCGACGCTGTCCATGTAGACGGCGGTGACGCTGAAGTAGTTGAGCACGTCCTGCGGGTCGGCGATCCGGGAGCGGCGGTACTTCGGGCCGTCGACCTCGATGTTCGCCGCCCAGCCGGCGCGGACGCCGTCGGTGATCATGCGCGCGAGGTCGTCGTAGAGCGGGCTGCCGGGACCGTGGTGCTCGTTGAGCCAGGTCTCCAGCTCCCCGCCCGCGGTCCGGTTCTTGACGTCGTCGAGGAACGGGACACTGCGGTCGATCAGCTGCTGGGCGGTGGTCATCGGGGGCTCCTTTCGGCCGGTGGTCCGACGGTAAGCCGATGTTTCGTTACAGTCAAGTATCGTAACTTAACAGCGACTGGTCGTAACGTATCCGCTAGGCTCGGCCCATGGCGCCCACTCCCGAGGAAGCCGCACCGCGGCCCGGCGGCCGCCCCCGCGACGCCGCGCTCGACGAAGCGATCATCCTGGCCACCCGGGACCGCCTCGTCCGCGACGGCTACTCGCTCATGACCATCGGCGACATCGCCACGGACGCGAAGGTCAGCCGCCCGACGCTCTACCGGCGGTGGAGCACGAAGTTCGAGCTGGTCGTCGACGCGCTGGACTACGGCTTCCGCAAGCAGCGGGACAGCTACGCGGTCGACCTGAGCAACCTGGCGCCGCGGGCAGCGTTCACCGAAGCCGTCCGCCGGCTGGACCCCACCTACTTCAACCCGGACGCCATGGTCCTCATGGGCAACTTCGCCGGCGAGGCGATCCGCACGCCGGAGCTGCTCGGGATCCTGCGCGAGCACGCGGTCGAACCGCGGGTCACGCTGGTCGAGAACGTGCTGACCCAGCTGCAGGAACGCGGCGCCGTCCAGGACGACATCGACAAGCACACCATCGCGACGATGTGCTTCGGCAGCTACTTCGCCGCCTTCTACCGGGGCGAAAGCCGGGACGAAATCCCCGAAGCGGTCGTTTCGGTGCTGTGGCCGGCGATCGCGACGGCGAAGGCGTCCCGCAAACGGCGGTGACATGACCGACTCCTCACAACCAAACCGGGCTCTCATCCGTGCATTAAGAGTGTGAGGACGATTCCGGATCGACGGCGGCGCTTCCGCGCGCGTGCCGTGGCCGTCGCGGTGCTGGTGGGGGCCGGTATCGCGTTCGCCAACGCCGCCATCGGCGCGCCGGCCGGGCCCGCGCTGGCCGCGGCGCTCGGCGGGCACAGCCTGCCCGACACCACCGCTTTGGGCCGTGACCCGGCGCCCGCGCCACCGACGTCGACGAAGCCCGCGCCGAACCCGATCCTGCCGTTCAACGCGAAACTGACGTCGGACGACATTCCGGTCGAGGGCGGCGGCGTGCGCGACGGCGCCTGCAGCGGCTCGCTGGTGGCCCCGCAGTGGGTCGTCACGGCCGGGCACTGCTTCCACGACATCAAGGACGCGCGGATCGGCGGCCGGCCGCCGTACACGATGACCGTCACGATCGGGAGGCTCAAGGACAGCGACCCGGGCGGGCACACGGCGGTGGTCGTCGACGTCCGCCAGTCGCCGGTCAACGACCTGGCGGTGGCGAAGCTCAGCGCGCCGGTGGACGACATCACCCCGGTGGAGCTGGCCACGAAGCGCCCGTCGGTCGGCGAGGAGCTGCAGTTCGCGGGCTGGGGCTCGCACTCGGCGACCGTGCTCGGCCCGTCCGACCACCTCAAGCGCGGGCGGTTCCGGGTTTCGGGCATCGCCTCCTCGACCCTGGAAGCCCTGCCGATCGGCACGCGCACGGTCGACAACGGCCCCTGCCCGGAGGACTCCGGCGGCCCGTTCTTCGTCTCGGACGACAACGACCGCACCGCGCGCCTGATCGCCATCGTGAACACCGGGCCGCCGTGCCCCCAGCCGGGCGCGGAGACGATCGCCCGGGTCGACGTGGTCGCGAACTGGATCCGCGAGCAGACCGGCTGACCGGGGTCAGGCCCGGCTCACGACGCCAACGGGATCTCCGCCCACACGGTCTTGCCGCCGTCGCGGCGGTGGAAGTGCCCGCGCCGGTCGGAACACGCGGCCACCAGGGTGAGCCCGGTGCCCGCCGGCGCGGCGTCGGGCACGACCGGGTCGAACCACGCGGACCCGCCGGCGTCCTCCACCCCGACCCACACCGCGGCGTCCGCGCAGATCAGCAGGGCCCGCAGGGGCCCGGCGGCGTGCCGGACGGCGTTCGTCGCCAGCTCGCCGGTGATCAGCACGACGTCCGCCGCCACCTCGGCCGGCACGTCACTTACGGCCAGCTGTTCGCGCACCCAGGACCGCACCAGCCTGATCTGCGCCGGATCCGCCTCGAACTCGAAACTTTCCCGCGTCATGTCTTCGGCACCTCCCCCAGAACGATTCCCCCCGCGACCTGGGATGACCGGCCCGGGAGATCTTTACACCCGGATTAGCGCGAACGGACGCACCCGTTCGCCACACCGCTGCCATTGGCCGGGTCATTCCTGCCGTTTACCGCACGCGGGGGCCGGGCTGTTACAGATCACGGCCGCTGCGCGACACCACCGTCGAGCATCACGGGGAGAGCGGGGGTCGATGACGGGCGAACGACAGGTGCGGCTGCGGTTGGGCACCCGCGCGGTCTCGGTCCCCGCCGGGCACGGCCGCGAAGTGCTGGAATACGCCGGGGTGACCGTCCTGCGCGTCGAAGACGGCGAGCCGGTCGAGCAGGCGTGGGTCCCGGTCGGGACCTGCCCGAGCTACGCCGACGACGAGGCGCTCATCGCCGCCTGGCACGCGGCTCTGCAGTGGACGAAGTCCCCGACCGGCGCGTGAGCTGAACCACAGCTGTCACCGTGCGGTTGTGTCACAGGACCCGGCCACCCGGTGTCTTCATGCCGAACCCGGCATCGAAGGAGACACCATGAACGAGCTCACCGAGGTCGTCGTGATCGGCGGCGGATACGCCGGCGTCATGGCCGCAAACCGTCTGACCCGGCGCGACGACGTTGCCGTCACCCTGGTCAACCCGCGCCCGCACTTCGTCGAGCGGATCCGGCTGCACCAGCTCGCCGCCGGCTCCGGCGACGCGGCGGTGGCCTACCACGACGTCCTGGCCGAGCGCGTCCGGCTGGTCGTGGACAGCGTGACCGGGATCGACGCGGCCGAACGCCACGTGACGCTGGCGGACGGGGGCACCCTCGGCTACGACTACCTGATCTACGCCGTGGGCAGCGCCGGCGCGAAGGTCCCCGAATTCGCCTATCCCGTCACGACTTTCGAGGAGGCCCGGCAGCTGCGGCCGGTCCTCGACGCCGCGTCCGCCGTGACGGTCGTCGGCGCCGGCCCGGCCGGGATCGAGACCGCGGCCGAGCTGGCGGAAGCGGGCCGCGCGGTGACGCTCATCTGCGGCGGTGAGCTCGGGCCGTACCTGCACCCGAAGGGCCGGCACGTGGTGGCCGCGCGGCTGGCGAAGCTGGGCGTGACCGTGCTCGCCGACGCGGTGGTCAGCGAGGTGACCCGCGACGCCGTGCGGCTGGCCGACGGCCGCGAGCTGCCCAGCGCGGTGACGGTCTGGACGGCCGGCTTCGGCGTACCGGACCTGGCCGCGCGCAGCGGGTTGAGCACCGACGCCCTGGGCCGCCTGCGCACGGACGAGACGCTGACGAGCGTGGACGACGACCGGATCGTGGCGGCCGGCGACGCGGCGGCGCCGTCGGACCTGCCGTACCGGATGGGCTGCCAGTCGGCGGTCCAGCTCGGCCCGCAGGCCGCCGAGACGGTGCTCAGCCGGCTCGCGGGCACGCGTCCCGCCCCGGCCGACGTCGGGTTCGCCGGCCAGTGCCTGAGTCTCGGCCGCCGCGCCGGGATCTTCCAGTTCTCCCGCCGCGACGACACGGCGATCCGGCTCCACCTCGGCGGCCGGCTGGGGGCGAAGGTCAAGGAGCTCGTCTGCGCGAGCACCGTCAAGCAACTGGCGTACGAGGCCCGCAAGCCCGGGGCCCGCAAGTGGTGGGTCACGGACAAGCGGCGCCGGGACCTGCTGCGGGACCACCTGGTCGACGCGTGAAGAAGGGGGGTGCCGAGGCACCCCCCTTCCGTCACTTCCCGTTACGCCGGCCGGATGCGACCACCGCCGGAATCGGGGCGCCGTTGATCACGAACTGCGACCCCGGTTCGATGACGACGTCTCCCTTCGCCGAGCCCGAAATCGTCACGTTCGTCAGCGTCGCGCTGCCGCGGGCGCCGCTCATCGCGAGGATCCCCGCGCCGTTGTTCGACTGGTCGATCTTGACGTTCGAGACCGCCGCCGTCACGACCCCTCCCCCGGTCTTGAACTGGATGCCGTCGTAGGTCGAGTCGTGGATCTCGGTGTCCCGCAGCGTCACCCCCGGGATGTCCTTGCCCTGCGCGAAGAACGTGATCGCGCCGAACTGCTGCTGCTCGCCCCAGAAGACGCCGCCGCAGCGGTAGAGGGCGTTGTTGGCGATCGTCGTCTGCCCGGAGAACGGCAGCGGGTCGTGGTCGGTCGCCAGCATGATGCCCGGGTAGTTCATCGTGTCGTAGACGAGGTTGTTCTCGATCCGGTTCCCGTACCCGCCGTAGACCGCGATCCCGTTGGCGCGCCAGGGAAGCTGGATCGTGTTGTTGGTGAACACGTTGTCGTGCCCGATGTCGGTCGACGGGTCCTTCACGTACTGGTTGGCCCACACCGCGAGCGAGTCGTCCCCGGTGGTGCGGAAGGACGAGTTGAACACCCGCGAGTTGCGCGTGCCGTTGGTGAAGTTGATGCCGTCGGCGTAGGTGTCGCGGACCCGCATGCCGCTGAACTCCAGGCCGTCGGCCGGGCCCCACAGCTCGGGCTTGTTGCTGTAGTCGCGGCCGACCCACACGCCGACGTTGGCGTGCTCGATCCAGACGTTCGAGATCTTCGTGCCGGTGCCGAAGCGGCCGTTGAGCCCGACACCGCCCTCGGCGTTCCCGTCCCCGCCGCGGATCCGGCCGGACCCGAAGATCGCGATGTCCGAGAGCAGGACGTTCTTGTCGATGTCGAACCCGAAGTTGCCTTCGTGCGGGTGGTTGATGGTGCCCGCGTCCTGCGGCTGGATCAGCGAGTACAGCTGCGACCGCCACATGCCGGCGCCGCGGATCGTCACGTTGGAGATGCCGATCTGGTTGTACTGGCCGCCGCCGTTGGGCACGGTCGGGTCGTCGGTCAGGATCTTGGACTCCTGCCGCCACTGGCCTTCCGGGATCCAGACGCAGCTGATGACGCCGTTCTGGTCGTCGGTCACCGCACGCTGGATCGCCGGAGCGTCGTCGACGCCATCGTCCGGCACCGCGCCGTACTGGGTGATCGACGTGCACTCGGCCGGCTTCGGCAGCGCGGGCGCCACCTGCTCCAGGTCGACGAGGTCGATGACGTAGTACGCCGCGTTGTCGCCGTTGTCCCGCTGCAGCTTGAACTTCGTGCCCGGCGGGTACGACTGGGCCAGCAGGGCGTGCGACTCGTCGAACAGCCGCCGCGCGTCTCCGCCGGGCCGGTTGGTGAGGCCCTCGGGGTCGTCGGTGGTGCCGTAGAGCCAGCTGTGGGTCGAGGACAGCGTCAGCTTCTGCGCGAACGTGCCGTTGACGTACAGGCTGAGCGTGTAGTCCTGCCCGCCGCCGGCCGCGGCGTCGGGCACCGAGTTGCGCACCACGATCGAGTTCGACTGGTTCGTGGACGTGACCTCGACGTACTGGCCCTGGCTCGCCAGCCGCACGGACTGGCGGCCCGAGGACTCGGTCGCGAAGTTCGTGTGGCCGAACGTGCGCAGCGGGTCGGTCTGGAGCAGTTGGCCTTGGTACTGCGCGGATTCCGCTTCGTACTCGGTGTACGGCACCGCCGCGCCGCGGCCCACCACGATCGCCCGGGAGAGGTCGTTGTTGGACTCGTTGGTCTCGGCGACGGTGTTCGTCGAGTCGGCCGTCGCGGTGAGGGTCGCGCCGCCGGAGGTGGCGGTCCACGTGCCGGAGATCGCGACGTTCGCCGTCGCCCCGGCCGCGATCGCGCCCGTGGCGCCGGTGAGCGTGGTGGCGCCGGCGGTCAGCCGGGTCACCGACGTGCCGGAGGCGCTCGTGCCGCGGTTGTGCACCGCGACGGTGAACGACACCGCCGTGCCGGCCGCCGGGTTCGGCGGGTTCGACGTGATGCCGGTGACCTCGAGGTCCGGACCCGGCGCCTGCGCGATCACGAGCGGCGTCGGCGAGGTGAACGTGTTGTTCGTGTCGTCCTGCTCGACGACCGTGTTGGCGGGGTCGACCGTGGCCGACACTCTGTAGGTGCCCTGCGGCCGGGTGCCCGCGTTCACGGTCACCGTCGTGGACGCGCCCGCGGCGAGGGCGCCGACGGCCGCGGTGCCGACGACGGTCCCGCCCAGACTCACGTTCACGGTCGTGGCCGCCGCGGCGGCGGTGCCCGCGTTGCGCACGGTCGCGGAGACGGCGAGCTGGCTCGTCTCCGTCGGGTTCGCCGGGGTCCAGGTGGTGCCGGTGACGACGAGGTCCGGGTTCGGCGCCGGGGTGCCGAACACCTGGAACTCCGCGACCTGCGCGCCGGGCGCGCCGGAGTTGGCGGCGAACTGCAGCCGAATATCTGCAGCCCGCCCGCTGACCGGGATGGTCACCGTGTTCTGGTTGGCCGCGGGGTCGAAGCGGTAGTCGGCGCCGGCTTTGAGCGAGCTGAACGCGGTGGCGCCCTGGTCGCGGCCGAGGACCTCGAAGTTCTGCGTCCGCGCGCCCCAGACCGGGTCCGGGTTGAGCTTCACGACGACCTGGTCGAGATCGGCGTTCGCCCCGAGCTTCACGGTCAGCGTGCTCGACTGGCCCGAAGCTTCCCAGTAGGTGGCGGTGTCGTTGTCGTTCGCATTGGCGGCGACGAAGGAGAAGACGCTCGACGACGCCTCGATCGGCTTGCCCGCGGCGAGGTTCTGGCCGGCTTGGGTGCCTTGGCGCACGACGTGGTTGCTGTCGGCGGACTCGTGCCCGGCGGCGTCCTTGGCCCGCACGAAGTACTCGACGCGGGCGCCGGCGGGCCGGGTCTCGGTGAAGGTGGTGGCGGTGACCGTGGTGACGGGCGTGCCGTCGCGGTAGACGGTGTAGCCGGTGACGCCGACGTCGTCGGTCGAAGCCGACCACGTCAGCTTGACCTGGCCGGACGCGGGCTCGGTCAGCGCGAGGTTCGCCGGGGCGGTCGGCGCCTGCGTGTCGCCGGTGTCGGGCCCGTAGAGCTCGAATTCCGAGAGCTGCGCGGCCGGCCACTGGGTGTTCGCGGTGACGTTCAGCCGGACGTACCGGGTCGAGGCCGTCACCGGGATGGTCACGGTGTTGGCGCTCGGGGCGAAGGCGTACCCGCTCGACGCGGCGAGGTCGGTGAAGCTCGTGCCGTCGGTGCTGCCGCGCACGGCGAGGGTCTGGGTGCGGGCCTCCCAGCCGGTGGGCAGCTTCAGCACGATCCGCGAGAGGGACTTGGTGGAGCCGAGGTCGGCCTGGATCCACTGCGGGAAGGCGTTGTTCGCGGACTCCCAGTAGGTGGCCTGGTTCCCGTCGACGGCGTTGGCGACGGGATAGCCGGGCAGCGCGCTGCTCGCCGACACCGTCCGGGTCAGGGGCACGTCCGCGAGGGCGGCCGCCGCCGCTTCGGGTGAGCCGGGTGGGCCGCTCGCCGCGGAGGCGAGGGAGAGCCCGGCGACGGACAGCCCCACGGCGAGGAAACCGGCGATGAGCCGGGACAGGCGCGTACGAGTCATGGCGTCTTCTCTTCTTCGAGACGGCGGGGGACGGGAGCCTGAGCCACCCGAGCATGCAACAAGTGAGCGCCGTCACGCAAGAAGTAGACATCGATCAGAAAATTTACGACTCTTTCGCCGTCACCCGACTGGAGTAGTCACCCGAAGTCACAGCCCCAACCGGACGAACGAGGGCGAACCGCTCGGCGAAGGCCGCCATCTCCTCCCGCCGGCCGTCCCGGTCGGCGGCCGTGGGGCTGACGACGACGCGGGTCACGCCGTCTCGCGCGAGGTTCTCGGCGTCCACTTCGGACATTCCGATCGACCCCCATCGCGTGTACTGCAAGGCATCCGGGTCCCGGCCGGTTTCGCTCGCGTACGCCCGGGCGAGCTCGAACTGACGGCGGCGCTCGTCCGGGGCGAGCAGGCCGCCGGGGAAGAAGCCGTCCCCGCGCCGCCCGGCCCGCCGCGCGGCGGCCGCGCTCGAACCCCCGACGTGGATCGGCAGGCCACCGCCGACCGGCTTCGGGAAGCTGCAGACGGCGTCGAGCGTGAAGAACTCCCCCGCGTGGCCGACGCCGTCCGCGTCCCCGGCCCAGAGCAGCCGCAGGACGTCCATCGCCTCGTCGGCCCGGCGGCCGCGGGTGGCGAAGTCGACCCCGGTGGCCGCGGCCTCGCCGGGCAGCGCGCCGACGCCGATGGTGAGCAGCCGCATGCGCCCGCCGGACAGCAGGTCGACCGTCGCCAGCCGCTTGGCGAGCACCACCGGGTGGTGGTAGGGCAACAGCAGGACACCGGTACCGAGCAGGAGCCGCCGCGTGCCGGCGGCGACGAAGGCCAGGCACTCGAGCGGGTCACCGTAGGGCAGCGCCGGGTCCAGCTCCATCGGCCCGATCTTCGCGCCGGGCTGGAGGGCGACGTGCTCCGGCACGTAGAGCGATTCGAAGCCGAGGTCTTCGGCGTCCTGCGCGAACCGCATGAGGTTGTCTGGGTCGACGCCGAAGTGGGGCGTGCTGTAGCTGATTCCGAACTTCACACCGGGCGACGCTAAACAGTGACGCCCACGTCAAGGCAAGGCTCAGCGGAGCGCGAACACCATCCCGATGTCCGCGGCCTCCTGGACCGGGTCCTGCACGGCCTCGACCGTGAACCCGCGCGTGGCGAACACTTCGCGGACGCGGTCGCGGTTCTCCGCCCACCCTTCGACCTCGACGACCGCCTGCCGGACCAGTGGCCAGTGCCGCTCTTCGATCCCCCGCAGCACTTCGTGCTCGGCGCCCTCGACGTCGACCTTGAGCAGGTCGATGCGGTCGATCCCCTCCTCGTCGAGCACCGGGGACAGCGGCCGGACGCGGACGCGGTGCGTCTCGAGGTCGCGCATCACCTTCAACTGGCGGCCGACCAGGCCACGCAGGATCGGCGCCGGCACGCGGCGCGCGGCCGGGCCCATGCCGCCCTGCCGGATCATGGCGACGATGCTGGCGGTGACCCGCTTGCGCTCGGCCTCGACGTTCCCCTCGTCCCGCCACGACGACGAGAAGATCGTCGCGCCCGGGAAGTAGCTGAAGTCGAGCTCGTCCTCGCCGGCCGCGAGCCCGAAGGGCAGCGCTTTCAGCCGCCCCGCGAAGAAGTCCCGGCTGTTGTGCTCCAGCTTCTCGTAGAGCGGCGGCAACGGCTCGAACGCGAAGATCCGCACGTCACCGCCGAGCCGTTCGTAGACCGCCGCGGAGAAGACGCCGACGTTGGCCCCGACGTCGAGGACGGTCGCGCCGGGGGCGAGCTCGACGCCGTGGGCGAAGTAGCCGCCGACTTCCTCGCGGAGGAACGACACTTCCCACGGGTTGATGCTGTGCAGGTCCATCGTCACGCGCAGAGGCTTATCAGGCCCGGCGCCCGCGAGCCAGCCCCATTGGTAGGTCACCCGTTCGTGGGCGAGGACGTGGGCCACACTGGGACCATGACCGCGACGCTGCTCATCACCCGCCAGCTCGAGGTGCACGACCACGTGCTGTCGCGCGGCTGGCGGCTCGACGGGGACACCGGCCCCGCCGACGTCAAGTTCCTCGACGACGCCACCGCTGGCTGGTCGTACCCGGCCAGCTTCGGCGGCGAGCGGACCAACCCGGTCTCCGACACCACCCCGGCCGTCCTGCAGTGCTACTTCACCTTCGGCGACGAGGGCGACGTCGTGTTCGCGGTCGTCCCGGCGGGCAACCTGCGCGGCAGCGGGTGCGCGAAGCACGACACGCGTGAGCGTCAGTTCCCGCTCACCGGCGACGGCCGGGTCGACCTGGTCACGCTCACGGCGATGCTCGACGAGCTGGAGCCGCTCGCGCGGGCGCACGACGTCCACGCGCTCGTCGAGTGCCTGTACTTCGGGCCGTGCGCCAGCCGACCTTGAGCCGGCACTCGGTGCCCAGCGTGAACGCCATGACGTACCGGTGGCGGGACAGGAGGTCCGTGGCCGTCGCCTGCGGCAGCGGTCCGCTCCACCCAGGATTCGCCGACGTAGCCCGGTGAAGTACAGCCGGTCGTGCCGGGCGCCGGCTCCGGCACGAGGTAGCTCACCGCGGGCACGGACCCGGCGTCGACCTTGCCGGCCTGGGCCTCGGTGACCCGGTAGTAGTCGACCGCGCTCTGGCGCCCTCCGCGGTCTTCGTGCCAGCCCGAGGCCCGGCCCGCGGCGTCGATCTCGCCGAGGCACGCGGGGAAATCGCCGTCGAAGCCCGCCTCCCGACTGTAGGTCGTCCGGCAGGTGATCGTTTCGGGGCTCCCGGCACCGAATTCGGTGGCAGAGTCGATTTCGCACACTTCACGCGTCCACGGCTGCGCCCACTCGGCCCACGGCGCCCCCACCGCGTGCCCATCCGGGCACCCAGCGTGGTCCTTGACTGATACGGCCGGCCTCCTTAAGTTGTCGGGACATAGGACGTCAGACATCCCATGTCCTACCTCAACGAGGAGGTCGAACCGGTGGTTCGCAGGTTCAGCACGATCCTTCTGGCGGCGACGGCGACCGCGCTGTCCCTCACCCCCGCGGCCACGGCCGGCCCGGCGCACGGATGCGCGTCGTCGGTGGCCTTCACCTCCGGCACCGAGGGCTACGACACCTTCCGCATCCCCGCGGTGGTCCGGGCCGCGAACGGCGCGCTCGTCGCGTTCGCCGAAGGACGGCGTGACTCGGCCGGGGACTCCGGCGCCATCCAGACGGTGTCGCGCACCTCTCGCGACGGCGGCTGCACCTGGGGCCCGCTGTCCGTCGTGGACAGCAACGGCGACGCCACGGCCGGCAACCCGACGCCGGTGCTCGCGCGGGACGGCGAGCTCGTGCTGCTGACCGTCCACAACGGACCCGTGTCGGAGAAGCAGATCATGTCCGGGCAGGCGTCCGCGCAGGACACCCGCCGCGTCTTCGTGCTGCGCAGCCGCGACAACGGCCGCACCTGGTCCCCGGCGCGGGACATCACCGCCGACGCGAAGCTGCCGGGCTGGCGGTGGTACGCCACCGGCCCCGGGCACGCCACGCTGCTGCGGCACGGCCCGCACGCCGGCCGGATCGTGGTGCCCGCCAACCACTCCAGCTCCCCGCCGGCCGGCTCCCCCGACGTCGGCACCGAGGCGAAGTACTACGGCGGCCACGACCTCTACAGCGACGACGACGGCCGCACCTGGCACATCGGCTTCGCCGACGACCGGACCGACGGCGTCGTCGCGGCGAACGAGACGTCGGCGACCGAGCTGCCCGACGGCACGCTCTACTTCTCCAGCCGCAACCAGGGCTCCGCCGCCGAGCACCGCGTCGACGGCTACAGCGTGGACGGCGGCAAGACGCTCGTCCGGCCGTACCAGGTGCAGCCGTCGGTGTCCGGGACGAAGGTCGAGGGCAGCGTCCTGCAGACGACGATCCCGTGGCTGATGCTGTATTCGGGGCCGGCCGACCCCGCGACGCGCGCGGTGCTGCAGCTGCGGCTGAGCACCGACCGCGGGCACACGTGGCAGGCGGGCCGCACGCTGACCACCGGGCCGGCGGCCTACTCCGACCTGGTACAGGCCGACCCGGCCACGATCGGCGTCCTGTACGAGACGGGCGCGGCCGGTCCGTACGAGAAGATCGTGTTCGAGCGGGTGGGTTCGGCTCCGGGACAGCTCGGGAACGCCCCCGCGAGGAGGTGATCGACGTGGCCGATCTGCTGGGTCCGCGCGTCCCGGGACCGGCGCGGCTGCGCGAGCTGCTCGCCGGCGACGATCTCGTCGTCGCACCGGGAGCGTACGACGCGCTGAGCGCCCGGCTGGTCGAGGCGGCCGGGTTCCCGGCGGTCTACATGACCGGCTTCGGCACGACGGCGTCGCTGCTCGGCCGTCCCGACGTCGGTCTCCTGACGATGACGGAGATGGTCCAGGCGGCGAGCCGGATCCGCTCGGTGGTGGAGGTCCCGGTGATCGCCGACGCGGACACCGGCTACGGCAACGCGCTGAACGTGATCCGCACGGTCCGCGAGTACGAGGCGGCCGGAGTGGCGGCGATCCACCTGGAGGACCAGGTGGCCCCGAAGCGCTGCGGGCACCTCGAAGGCAAGCGCGTGGTCCCGGCGGCGACCATGGTGGACCGGGTCCGGGCCGCGGTCGCCGCCCGGTCGGACCCGGACTTCGTGCTGATCGCCCGCACGGACGCCCGGGCGGTGGAAGGCTTCGACGCTGCGATCGACCGGGCCCGCCGCTACCGGGACGCCGGCGCGGACATGCTGTTCGTGGAGGCGTTGCAGTCCGAAGCCGAGATCGAACGGGTGGCGGAGACGTTCCGCGACGTGCCGCTGCTGTTCAACTGGGCGGAGGGCGGCAAGACTCCGCCGCTGGGGCGCGAGCGGTTGCGCGAGCTCGGCTTCCGGTTGGTGATCTGCCCGATCTCGACGCTGCTCGCGGCGACGGAGGCGATGCGCGCGGTGCTGGCCCGGATCGCGCGTGACGGGACGCCGGTCGAGGCGGTTCGCGAGCTGCCTGGGTTGACGGACTTCGCGGAGCTGGTGGGGCTGCCGGAAGTCGAGGAGATCGGCGACCGGTTCGGCGACGGCTGAGGCGGATCACGCGGCGATTCCGCACGCAGGGAGATGCGCGCGGGAACCGATGCGCCCCACCGGACCCGGGGGCCGGAGAGCCGCCCGGACGAGCGACCCCGAAGTAGCGGAACTGTCGGACCCGACCGGTAACGTCTCCCCCGTGGAAGCTCGAGACCGGATAACGGAACTGGCCGACCGCATCGTGGTCCTCCGCGACGCGTACTACCGGGGTTCGCCGTTGGTGGCGGACGCCGAGTACGACGCGGTCGAAGACGAGCTGCGCGGGCTCATCGAGGCGAACCCGGACCTGGCGCCGGACCCGAACCCGCTCGACCAGGTGGGCGCGCCCGCGGTGCTGCACGCCCCGATCCGGCACTCGCGCCCGATGCTTTCCCTCGAGAAAGCCACGAAACCCGAGCAGGTCGAGGCCTTCTTCGACCGCTTCCCCGGCCAGCCGGTCGTCGTCATGCCCAAACTGGACGGTCTGTCCCTCGCCGTCGTCTACGAGGACGGGCGGCTGCTGAGAGCCGTCACCCGGGGCGACGGCACGACCGGCGACGACGTCACCATGCTCGTCCGGGCGCTGACCGACGGGATCCCGGACCGGGTGAAAGCCCCGGGCCGGGTCGAGGTGCGGGGTGAGGCCGTCATGCTGCGCTCGACCTTCGCCGCCTACAACGTCGCGCACCCCGACAAGCCGCTGATCAACCCGCGCAACGCCGCGGCCGGCACGCTGCGGGCCAAGGACCCCGCCACCGTCGCCGAGCGGCGGCTGCGCTTCTTCGCCTTCGACCTCGACACCGACCCCGACAGCGCCGACACCGACCTCGGCAGCGCCCTGAACACGCTCGGGTTCACCGCCGCCGACATGCGCCGCTGCGCCGACGCGGCCGCCGCGCAGGCCGTCATCGGCGAGATCGAACAGCAGCGCAACGACCTGGACTACGACCTCGACGGCGCCGTCCTGCGGCTCGCCGACCGCACCGCCTACGCCGCCGCCGGCACCCGGTCGAGCTCGCCGCGCGGGGCGCTCGCCTTCAAGTTCGCCGCCGAGGAGAAGACCACCGTCCTGGCCGACGTCGTCTGGGACGTCGGCAAGACCGGCAAGATCGCCCCGGTCGCCTGGCTGGAACCGGTGTTCGTCGGCGGCACCACCGTCACCCGCGCGACGCTGGCCAACCAGGAGGTGATCAAGGCCCGCGGCATCAAGATCGGCGACACCGTCCTGGTCCGCCGCGCCGGGGACGTCATCCCCTTCGTGGCCGGCGTGCTCGACGCCTCGAAGCGCACCGGCGAGGAGCGGGAGATCGTCCCGCCTTCGGTCTGCCCGTCGTGCGGGCAGCCGCTGACCGAGCAGGGCAACAGCCGGGAACTGTTCTGCACCAACGTCGCCTGCCCCGCCCAGACCGTGCGGCGGCTGATCCACTGGGCGTCGCGCGCCGCGGCGGACATCGACGCCATCGGCGGCGTCTGGATCGAACGGCTCGCCGAGTCCGGCGACCTCGAGCACCCGTCGGACTTCTACCGGCTGACGAAGGAACGGCTGCTGGAGTTCGACCGCATCGGCGAGGTCTCGGCCACCCGCATGATCGAGTCGATCGACAGCAGCCGGTCGGTCGGGCTGCGCCGGGCGCTGATCGGGCTCGCCATCCCGATGGCGTCCGAAGGCACCGCCGCGCGCCTCTGCCGGGCGGGGTTCGGTTCCCTGGAGGACGTCGCGGCGGCGGGCACCGACGGGCTGGTCGCCGTCGAGGACATCGGGCCGAAGGTCGCCGCGTCGCTGATCGAGCACCTCACGCGGCTGCAGCCCGAGCTCGAACGGCTGCGGGAGCGGGGTGTGTCACTCGACGTCCGCGACGAGGACCTGCCCCCGGTCGTCGCGGCCGGTGCTCCCCTGGCCGGCAAGACCGTGGTCGTCACCGGGTCCATCAGCGACCCGCGCTCGGGCGAGAAGGTCCCCCGTCCGACGTTCCAGCGGCTCTGCGAGAAGGCCGGCGCGACCATCGCGTCGTCGGTCTCGGCGAGCACGGACCTGCTCATCACCGGCGCCGACGTCGGGGCCGCCAAACTCACGAAAGCGGAGAAGCACGGCGTGACCGTCGCCGACCAGAGCGAAATCTGGCCACAGCTGATCGAAGCCGGAATCATCTGACGCAGGGGCTCGTGAGATGCTGCGACCGCGCAGCAGGCCCGAGGGAGAGGCGGAGCGGGTGACCACCTGGACCGATGTGATCAACTTTGTCCGGACGCGGTACGAGGTCTTGGAGGACACCGACGGCTGGCTCCGGTTCCGCCTGGAAGGCCCGGACGGCCGGACGCAGCAGGTGACGGCGCACCACGTTGAGGAGCTGCACGGCGGAGCGTGGGTCGAGATCTCGTCCCCGGTCGGCTGGGCCGACAAGATCGACCTGCGGCGCCTGCTCGACCTGGCCGGCTCGTCGGCGGTCGGCGGCGCGGCGGTGGTCGACGGGGTCGCGTTGCTCAAGCACACCGTGCCGCTGGAGGACCTCAGCATCGAGCACGAGTTCGAGCGCCCGCTCAAGGCGGTCGTCGCGCGGGCGGACTCGCTGGAGCACGACCTCACGAAGTCGGACGAGTTCTAGCTCCTACAGGTGCATCGCGAGCCACAACGCCATCCAGGCGAGGCACGCCAGCGCGCCGCCCACTCCGAACGCCAGCAGCACGCGGCGCAATCCCGCGATGACCCCGGCCCGGCCCGACATTTCGGTGATCCCTGCATCAGCCATGCCGGAGGTTTTCCGCACACCGGGCCCGGCAAACATCCGGTTCAGGATTCACCCATCACCAGTCCCTCGATGGTGTGCTTCTGGGTGATCGGCTCCAGGGTGCCGACGATCGGGCAGCGCAGGTGAGCGCGCACGGACTCCGGCAGTGACGCCAGGAAGCCTTGTGTCACGGCAATGTCGTGGTGCTCGTCGTTGCCCGCGCCCGGTGCGTCGAGGCCCAGCACCAGCACCGGCCGGGACTTCGCCGAGTGGTTCGCCGTGCCGCGGTGAACGGTCAGCGCCGAGCGGATCGAGATGTCCCCCATCCGCGGGAACTTGCGCACCGCGAGCGAGCGGTAGCGCGGGTAGGCCGAGCGCGGCGGGAACATGCCGTGCTCGAACGCGGCCCCGTCGTCCCGGTGGGTGCCGGGGGCGATCTCGAACGGGCCCATGTCCGGCTCGGTGTCGACGGCGGTCACGTTGACGGCGAGCGAGGTCAGCCTGCGGTGGCGCGCCGTCTCCGCGGGCATCGGGAAGTCGCGGTGCCACGGCTGGTCGACCGCGCCGGCGAGCGGGACGTCGAACCCGACCTCGACGATCCGGTAGTCCGGCCCCAGCACGGCCTCGGCCACCGCGGTGATCCACGGGTGCCCGGCCAGGTCGGCGAACCCCCGCAGCTGTTCGGGGTGGATCTCGACGTAGTAGCGGTTCGGGCCGCGGCCGACGGCGCCGTCCGGCCGGGCGCGGGCCTCGGCGAACGCCGCGTCGATGTCCTCGCCGAGCCGGCGCACCCAGTCGCGCGGGAACGCCCGGGGCAGGCCGATGATGCCGTCCTCGGACAGCCGGGCGGTCAGGGACTCGACGTCGGCGGCGGTCAGGTTCGTGGTCATCCGGGCCTCCGAGGGGATCACGACGGCGTGGCGACTTCAGTTTGCAACGTGGCATGCCACGTTGCAAGAGGTAGGGTGCCGACGTGAACCCGAAGTTGCGGGACGTGGCCGAGCACGCCGGGGTGTCGGTGCGGACGGTGTCCAACGTGGTCAACGGCTTCCGCTACGTGGCCCCGGCGACCCGGGAGCGGGTGCAGGCGAGCATCGACGCGCTGGGCTACCGGCCGAACATGGCCGCCCGGACGCTGCGGCGCGGGCGGACCGGCCTGGTGGCCCTGGTCGTCCCGGAGATCGACTCGCCGTACTTCGCCGAGCTCGCCGCGCGGACGGTCCGCATCGCCGGACTCCGCGGCCTGACCGTGCTCATCGACCAGACCGACGGCGACGCCGAACGGGAGAAGGAGCTGCTGCACGGCCGCCGCAGCCAGCTCGTCGACGGCGTCGTGTTCAGCCCGTGGGCGGTGGCCCCGGCGGAACTGGCCGCGCGCACCGACAGCGTCCCGCTGGTGCTGCTCGGCGAGCACGACGGCACCGCCGGGGTCGACCACGTCGCGATCGACAACGTCGCCGCCGCGCGCGAGGCCACCGGGCACCTGCTGGCGACCGGCCGCCGGCGCATCGCCGCGGTGGGCATCCAGCCGCGCTCCCTCAACGCGACCGCCCGCCAGCGGCTCGCCGGCTACCGCGAAGCCCTGGGGGACCTGCCCCGGCTGGAGGTCCCGGTCCAGCGCCTGCACCGGGCCGACGGCCACCGGGCGATGCTCGAGCTGCTGGACCGGGCCGAGCCCCCAGACGCGGTCTTCTGCTTCACCGACGAACTCGCGCTGGGCGCGCTGCGCGCCGCCGCCGACCGCGGCCTGACCGTGCCGGACGACCTGGCGCTGGTGGGGTTCGACGACATCGAGGACGGCCGGTTCAGCGTCCCGGCCCTGACGACGGTGTCCCCGGACAAGGACCGGATCGCCGAACTCGCCCTGGACTGCCTGGCCGCCGAACCCGGGCCGCCGCGCTCGATCGTCGCCCCGCACCGGCTCGTGGTGCGCGGCACCAGCTGACGCTCACGCGTCCCGGTTCACCACGCGCAGGATGAGCCACTGGTCGAACCACGCGCCTGCCGTCGTCACGACCAGCATGACGAGGCCGAGGATCAGGTGCGTGTAGCTGTGCAGCGGCGCCGCGCTTTCGGTCAGCTTCGTCAGCCCGATCTGCAGGCCCAGCCGCAGCACGAAGAGCACGGCGACGAGCGCGAGTGCCTGCTTGCTGCGCCACACCGCGCGCAGGTACTTGCGGCGCCGGGACAGCAGTGTGAACCACAGTGTCAGGTGCACCGCTACGAGCGCGAGCGGCAGGTAGACGACCCACGAGTACCGGTCACTGAACTGCAAGCTGAAGTCGTTGCTCGCCACCAGGAGCCCGACGAGCACGAAGTACCAGCCCGGCAGGCCCTCGATCTTCCCCTGCCGGGTCGTGGGTTCGGCCTCCCGCATGAGAAATTCTCCGTTCCGGTTCATGCTCCGAGCCTTCCGGGAACCGCGGCGCGGGCGATCAACCGGCGGTACGAGATTCCGCCGCCGTCTCGTACCCAGGTACGAACTCTCGCCGCGAAGGGAGCGTGGGGACGCCGGGTGGGGCACCATCGGCAGATGACCTTCGCCCGCCACCCGGGGATCCCGTGGACCGGCCGCCGCGGCCCGCTGGTGGCCGAAGCGGTCGTCCTCGGCATGCTGGTGGTGCTCGACATGGTCCTCGCGTCGCGGGCCGTGCCGGGGCAAGGCCAGCTCGCCACGATCGCCCTGGAGTTCGCGCCCGGCGTCGGCCCGGTCGTGGCGCTGCTGGCCGTGCTGCGCCGCCGGTTCCCCGACCACATCGCCGGTCTCGCCAGTGCTGTGTCGGGCCTTTCGCTGCTGGGTTCGACGATCGCGGCCCTGCTCGCGGCGGCCGGAACGCGGCTCCCGCCGCAGCCCGGCGCGACCGAAACCCTCGCGATCGCGCTGCTGGTCGGCGCCTGCTGCCACCGGCTCTCCCCGCGAGCCGCCGCCGTCCAGGCCGTGCTCGGCGGCGCCGCCGCCACCCTCGCCCCGCTCCTGCGCTACGGCACCGGCTCCCCCGCCGCGCTCTACGCCGCCGGGGCCGCGGTGGTCTGGGGCGGCGCACTGGCCGGCGGGCTGGTCCTGCGCGATGCCGAGGTCCGCCACCGCGTGGACGTCCTCGAACTCCGGTCCGCCGAACGGCTCCGGCTGGCCCGCGAGCTGCACGACCTCGTCGCCCACCAGATCACCGGGATCGTCGTGCGCGTGCAGGCCGCGCACCGCGTCGCCGAGCGCTCCGGCGGCGACACCGCGACCTTCGCCGAGCTCGAAACCGCGGGCGCGACAGCGCTTTCCGCGATGCGCCGGCTCGTCGGCGCGCTGCGGACCGGCGACGAAGACCTCTTCGTGCCGCCCGCCGACCTCGCCACCGCCGTGGACCGCGCGGTCCCCGACGACGAGCGGATCCACCTCGACGTCAGCCCGGATCTGGCCACCCTGGCCGTCGCGCCGGAGGTCGTCACCACCGCGCACCGGCTGCTCACCGAGTCCCTCACGAACGTCCGCCGGCACGCGCCCGACGCCGTCGAAGTCCGGGTGCTCGTCCACCACGAACCTCGCGGCGAACTGCGCGTCGAGGTGGTCAACGACGGTGCCGCCCGGCCTGCCCGGCGGGGCGGCTACGGCCTGCTCGGGATGGCGGAGCGGGTCGCGGCGGTGGGCGGTACGGTGCAGGCCGGACCGGCGGAGGGCCGGCGCTGGCGCGTGCTCGCGCGGCTGCCGCTCGAACCCGGCTGAGGCGAGGGAGACGGGATTGCCGACGCGAGTGCTGATCGCCGACGACCAGGCGATGGTCCGCGCGGGGTTCCGGCTGATCCTCGAAGGCGAACCGGACATCGAGGTCGTCGGCGAGGCCGCCGACGGTGACCAGGCGGTGCGGCTGGCGCGCGAGCTGCGTCCGGACGTCACGCTGATGGACATCCGGATGCCCGGCGTGGACGGGCTGCGCGCCACGGAACTGCTGGCCGGCCCGGGTGTCCCGGACCCGCTGCACGTCGTGATGGTCACGACGTTCGGGCTGGACGAGAACGTGCACGCGGCCCTGCGCGCCGGCGCCTGCGGGTTCCTGCTCAAGGACGCCGGGCCGAACCTGCTCATCGAAGCCGTGCACGCGGCCGCGCACGGCGAAGCCCTCGTCTCCCCCGCGATCACGACGCGGCTGCTCGCGCACTACGCGCGCCGCGATCCCCGGACCGTCTCCGAGCCCGAAAGCCCGCTCACCCCGCGCGAACTCGACGTCGTGAAAGCCGTCGCCCGCGGTGAGACGAACGACGAGATCTGCCGCTCGCTGGTGGTTTCACTGCCGACGGTCAAGACCCACATCGGCTCGGTCAAGCGCAAGCTGGGCGCCCGCAACCGCACCGAGATCGCCATCTGGGCCTGGGAAAGCGGTCTGACCCGCTGACTTGGGTACGCGCACGACGACCGTGCGCGCCACGACGTCGCCGAACCGCTGGCGGCGGCGCGTCACGAGCATGACCACGGTGCCCGCGAGTCCCCACGCGAAGCCGTCGACGAGCATCAGCAGGTCGCGGACGACGAACGCGCCCAGCGACGGGTGCGTGCCTTCGAGGGTCTGGATCCGCAGGCGCAGCCAGCGCATCGCCGGGGTCTGGCCGCCGTGCCGGTAGGGCCACCACACCATGACGAACACGAGACCGAGGAAGTCCAGCGCCAGCATCGTGTAGAGGACGACCTCGAGGAACGTCAGCAGCCCCGGGCCGTGCGGGTGGAACAGCCACACCACCGCGATCGCGAGCAGCAGCATGGGGACGAAGACGAGCATCTCGTCCAGCAGGAACTGCACCAGGCGGCGCCCGACGATGCCGAGTCCCGGACGGGTCATGAGCCCATGATCTCGGTCCCGGCGCCCGGGCGCGCGCTGAGCCGTCTCATACCCGGGACCGAGCCGCGGGCCACGACTTCGTCCCCCGGGCTGATCACCGGCGGCCGCGACCGGGCCACGCTCGGGTGCCTCACCCGGCGACGGAAGGACACCCTCGGTGCGCATCTCCCGGACAGGCCTGGCGGCCGCGACGGCCGCCCTCTTCGCGGCCGCGGTGCCCGCCGCGGCGGCGGACCCGCTCACGCCCTACACGACGCAGCAGCTCCAGTGGGGCGACTGCCCGTTCAAGCCGGCCACCGGCGACGCGCCCGTGCAGTGCGCGCTCGTCACCGTGCCCCGGGACTGGGCGAGCCCGGCCGCGGGCACCGATCTCCAGGTGTCGATCAGCCGCGCGGCCGCGACGGGTGAGCGGCAGGGCGCGCTCCTGCTGAACCCGGGCGGGCCGGGCGGCCAGGGCACGCCGCTGGCCGGGTCGCTCGCCGCACTCGAGCCGTCGGTGCACCAGCTCTACGACTTCGTCGGCATGGACCCGCGCGGCACCGGCCACGCGGGCACGGACGACCAGGGCTTCCAGTGCGAGGTCCCGGTCGGCCGCCTGCCGCAGGGACCCCTCGACGCGCGCGATCGTTCGGCGGCGAGCGTCGCGGCGCACCAGCAGGTGCCGCGGGCGGTGGCCGAGGCCTGCCAGAGCGACGCGCTCGCGCCCTTCGTCACCACCTGGCAGACCGCGCACGACATGGACCTGATCCGCGCCCTGCTGGGCGACCGGAAGCTGAACTACCTCGGCTACTCCTACGGCACGTGGCTCGGCGCGAAGTACGCGTCGCTGTTCCCGGAGCACACCGGGCGGGTGATCCTCGACTCCAGCGTCAACTTCGAAGGCCGGCTGCAGGCCGACTTCGAGGCGTTCCCGGTGATCGACCAGCGCCAGTTCGACGACGTCTACGTGCCGTGGCTGGCCCGGAACTTCGCGGCGCAGCTCGGCGGGACGGCGGCGGAGGTGCAGGCGAAGTGGGAACGCGTCCGCGCCTACTACGGCACTCACGGCGTCTCCCCCGACACCTTCGACGGGATCTTCGTCGGCAACGGCAGCGAAATCCAGTGGCTGCTCGGCGCGTTGGTCTTCCTCCAGGGCGCCGCGGCGCTCGACGGGACGTCCGCCACTCCCCCGGCGGCGCTGGCGGAGTCGATGGATGCCGCGTCGCGCAGGGCGTTCGGCGTCCCGGCCGCGTCGCTTACGCCGGAGCGGGTAGCCGCCGCGGCGCCGGACTACACCCAGCGTCCCGGCACCCGGTACGCCGTCGCGTGCGGTGACCAGCCCACCCGTTCGGCGTCTTGGTACGAGCGGCTCAGCGACCGGCAGGGTCCGCGGTACCCGTTGTTCGGCTGGGCGTACGGTCTCGGTGAAACGTGTGGCTTCTGGTCGGACAAGCCACAGCACGAACTGCCTATGCTTCCTGCCTCGGTGGCGGCGAACATCCTTGTGGTGCAAGGAGAGTTCGATCCGCAGACGGGCTACGAGCAGGCGTCGGCGGCGGCGCGGTCGGCCGGGGTCCCGCTGGTGTCGGTGGACGATTCGCCGTTCCACGGCCAGTACGCACTGGCGGGCAACCCGTGCGTGGACGGGCTCGTGAACGTGTTCCTCACCAAGAATTCCCGGCCGCGCAGTACGACGTGCCCGGGCGTCCCGCTGATCGGCGAGGACCAGGTGTACCCGGTCACCGGGCCGGTGCGGAGCGCGACGCCGTCCGTCCGAACGCGACTCTCGTCGGACAGTGCTTTGCGTACGCGGGTCCGGAACGAGGTCAGTGCGATGAACCGCTGACGGTTCGTCCGGTCGGCCGGGTGCGGGCGAGCACGATCGCGGCGACGACCGTCCACACCATCGACAGCACCCGGCCCACCGGCAGCAGCGCACTCGCGTAATAGAAGGCCAGTGACAGCACCGAAAGCGTCGCCAGGCCGCCCGCGATGTACCCGAGCCAGCGGGCGAGCCCGTTCGCGGTCATGAGCACGAAGACGCCCAGAGTGACGACGTTGACGATCCCGCCGGCGTAGAAGCTGCCCAGCCGCAACGCCTGGACGGTGTCCAGCGACGCCGAGCCGGCGACGAGCGTCAGGGCGACGGTGAGCGCGCTCGAAACCACCATGGCCAGCACGGAAACGCCGGCGACCACCATCGCCGGCCTCCGCCCCACGGTCCAGGCGAAGACGGCGAACCCGAGAACGGACACGACCTGAAGCCCGGCGACGACGAGCGCGGCGGCGGGGTTGGCGCTGTAGTAGGCGGCGACGTCGGAGGCAGGGGCGTCGGGCAGGGGCAGGCTGCGGTCGGCGAGCGCACCGGCGAAGGTCACCGACAGGTAGGCGACCAGGAAGACGGCGGCCCCCGTGATCGCGCGAGGTGTGGACATGGATGCTCCTGGGAGGTCGGGCGGGGGGGGTGGCCGCGCCGCCGTCCCGCCGGGGCGGCCCCGGGCCCGGGGGGGGGGGCCGGGGGTCGCGGCGAACGTACGGGCCGGGGCGCGCGGGCGGACCCCC
>NZ_JAPZLD010000047.1:0-87048 GCF_030182635.1 Amycolatopsis ponsaeliensis | reverse complement strand
CCGCGGCGCCCGCGCCCCCCTAAACAGCCGCTCCTTGGCGGGCGCGGGGCGGGGCGGTCGGTGTTTTCCTCAAACCCTCTACACACCTGTTTAACCCCCCCCCCACGGCGTGGTGGTGGGTACCGGCAGGTCAGCGCGTCACTTCTTCAGGACCTCGATGGACGGGTAGTCCGGCATGCGCCGGAAGTCCAGGGCCGCCGACTTGAGGTTCTTCGACTTCGCCGCGACGCCCTTCTCGTCCCACACCGGGATCGACGGCAGGTCCTTCGCGACCAGGTCCTCGGCCTGCTGGTACAGCTTGACCGCCGCGTCCTTGTCGGCGGTGGCGTCCGCCTGCGCGAGGATCGCGTCTACCTGCGGGTTCGAGTAGCTGGAGTCGTTCGAGGACCCACCGGTCTTGTAGATCGGGTTGAGGAAGTCCTCGATGGACGGGTAGTCCGCCGACCAGTCGGAACGGCCCATGCCGGTCAGCTTCTTGCCGGTCACGATGCTGCGCCACTGGCCGAAGTCGGTGGCCGGCACGAAGTCGCACTCGACGCCGAGGGTGTTCTTGATGCTGTTGCACGCCGCGGTCAGCGGTTCCTTGCGGCCGCCGTCCGCGTTGGACGCGATGGTCAGCTTGCCCTTGAAGCCCGACTTCGCGAAGGCCTCCTTGGCCGCCGCCGGGTCGAACTTGCAGAACTGGCAGACGCCGGAACGGGCACCGGTGATGCCCTGGGCGACGTACCCGTCCAGCGGGACGTAGGTGTCGTTCATGACGGTCTTGGTGATCTGCGCGCGGTCGATCGCCATCGAGATGGCCTTGCGCAGTTCGAGGTTGTCGTAGCCCGGCACGTAGTACGGCACGGCGATGGTGCTGACGCCGAGCAGCGCGCCGGTGACGAGCCGGTCACCGAGGTCGGCCTTGTACTTGCCGCCCGCGACCGCCGACGGCGGCAGCGCCTCCATGAAGTCGAGCCGCCCGCTCAGCAGGTCCTGGTAGGCGGTCTCCTGGCTGGAGTAGATCTTGATGTTCAGGTCCTTGAAGTGGACCTTGTCGTCGCCCTTGTAGTCGTCGTTGCGGGTGAGCTTGATGTCCTGGTTCGGCGTCCGCGAGACGAACTTCATCGGGCCGTTGCCGATCGGGTGCTGCTCGAAGGCCTTGGGGTCCTTGAAGAACGAGTCGGGCAGCGGCGCGAACGCCTGGTAGCCGACCTTGATGTCGAACACCGAGAACGGCGCGTCCAGCGTCACCTGGAACTCGTAGTCGCCCTTGGCGACCAGACCGGACATCTTGTCCGTGGCCGGCTTCGCGTTCTCGTCCGCGGGGTGGACGTCCTTGTACCCCTGGATGTTCGAGAAGAAGTCCGTGTTGAGCTGGCCGTTCGGCGCGTAGGCGCCGTAGTTCCAGGCGTCGATGAAGTTGTGCGCCTTCACCTCGGTGCCGTCGTGGAACTTCCAGCCCTGCTTGATCTTGATGTCGTAGACCTTGGAGTCGGTCGTGGTGATCGAGTCCGCCATCAGGTTGAACGGCTTGGCGTCCGCACCCTTGAAGCCGACGAGCGTGGCGAACATCGCCTGGATCGCCTTGGTGCCGCCGAGGTCGTTGATGTTGGTCGGGACCAGCGCGTTCTGCGGTTCGGTGCCGTAGACGCTGACGGTGCCGTCCGGGTCCGCCTCGCCGGCTCCCGCGGAGCTGCCCGAACCGCCGCCGCAAGCGGCGAGCGCGAGCGCCAGCGAGGTCATCACCACCGTGGGTCCCCAGAGCCTGCGCGAACGACGCATGTCCCCTCCATCTCCGTCTGTCCGAAAGGTGAGACGCACGCTATCGGGGGCGGTGAAGCCGATCACAGGACTGCGGTGTTGCAAATCAGTGACGGTCGTCAGGACCACCTGGTTGGAGCACAACCAACGTAGGAATTCGGGTACTCCGGACGGAGTAGCGCGGACACGTGGTCATCGCGCGCTCACGTTCGGTTCGTTTTGGATTCTCGTTGTGGCGCAAGCTCTTTCGGATGTCCGAAAGGGTCAGTGGGGTGGTTGTCAAGAGGCCTGGCCGGCCGGAACCGGACCACACGTGATCCGGGACGGGATTCGCGTGATCGAAGCCGGAACTCGCGTGATTGAAGCCGGAACTCGCGAGATCCGGGCTCAGTCACGCGAGATCCGGGCTCGATCACGCGAGATCCGCGCTCAGTCACGCGAGATCCGGGCTCGATCACGCGAGTTCGGGATTCGTTCACGCCGGAGCGGGCGGCCTGCCGGGTCGGCCCGGTCCAAACCGGATCAGGCGAGCGAGAGGGCGATGCCGTCCAGGATGTCGTGCTCGCTGACCACCAGGCCGGTCGGGCCGCCGCGGGCCGCGAGCTGCTCGGCGAGGGTCTGGACCACCACCGCGCCCCCGGCGATCACGTCGACGCGGCCCGGGTGGATCACCGGGTTCGCCGCGCGGGTGGCGTGGTTCTCGGCCAGCAGCTTCGTCGCGAGCCGGTCGATGTCCGCCGGGCCGAGCTTCGACAGGTGGACGCGGTCGCTGTCGTACTCCGGCAGCCCGAGCGCGATCGCCGAGAGCGTGGTCACCGTGCCCGCGACGCCCATCCACGTGCGGGCGCGGGCGACGTCGACGACGTCGAACGCCTCGGTCAGGACCTTGCCCGCCAGGTCGCGGGCCGCCGCGATCTCGTCCGCCGTCGGCGGGTCGCTCTTCAGCGCACGCTCGGTGATCCGGACGCAGCCGATGTCGACCGACTTCGCCGCGCTCACCTCGGCCTGCCTGCCGTCCCAGGTGCCGAGGACGAGCTCGGTCGAGCCACCGCCGACGTCGGCCACGACGAACGGGCCGTCGTCCGGGTCCTGCTCGCCGACCGCGCCGGTGAAGGACAGCCGGGCCTCCTCGTCGCCGGTGATCACCTCGGCCTCGACGCCGAGGGTCTCGCGCGTCATGCGGAAGAAGTCGTCGCGGTTCTTGGCGTCGCGGGTGGCGGAGGTGGCGACCATCCGCACCTTCTCGACACCCTTGCGCCGGGCGGCGACCGTGTAGTCGGCGAGCGCGGCGCGGGTGCGTTCGAGTGCCTCGGGGGCGAGCTCGCCGGTGGCGTCGACACCCTGGCCGAGCCGGACGATCCGCATCTCGCGGTGCAGGTCGCGCAGGTCGACCGTGCCGTCGTGGCGCGGCGTCAGCTCGGCGACGAGCAGGCGGATGGAGTTGGTCCCACAGTCGATCGCGGCAACACGAGGCATGCGATCACCCTAACCGCCGCGGTGCCGGCCCCGGCTCGCCTCCACTCCGAACGTCTTGAATGAGTCATTCAGGTCTTCGGAGGTCCTGAATGACTCATTCAAGACGTTTGCCCGGGGGTCAGCCGATGGTCGCCGGGACCGTGGTCGTGGACGGGACGGCCGATGTGCTGACCGAGGTGACCGTCTGCCCGCACGTCGGCGGCGGCGGGGTCGTGGTCGGCTCGCCGGTGGTCGTCGGCGGGGTCGTGGTCGTCGTCGGCGGCGGGCTCGTCACCGTGGTCACGCTCGTGATCGTCGTCGAGATCACGATCGTCGTCGGCGGGACGCACACCGGCGATTTCGTCGTCGGCGGCAGCGACGTGCCCGTCGTCGGCGGTGGGCTGCTCGGTGTCGTCGTCGGGACCGGGGGTGGCGGGATCGCCGGCGGGGCCGGGGCCAGCGCCGCGTTCGGGGCGCCGATCGGGACCGTGCTGTCCGGCACCTGCATGATCCCGTTGCGGTAGGCCTCGGCCCACAGGATCACGGTGTTCACGTACGTGTCGGAGTTGTTGTAGCGGTAGATCGCGCCGCGCAGCTGGTCCGGGTTCGAGAGGTCGAAGCCGCCGGAGCAGAGGTAGCGGCCGGTGGCCAGGGCCGCGTCGAAGATGTTGTTGGGGTCGGACTTGCCGTCGCCGTTGCCGTCGGAGGCGTACCCGCGCCAGGTCGCCGGGATGAACTGGGTCGGGCCGACCGCGCGGTCCCACACCGGGTCCGTGTCGAGCTCGCCGTGGTCGGTGTCCGGGATCGCGGCGAACGCGCCCTGGCCGTTGAGCTCCGGGCCGAGGATCGGCTCGCGCGTGGTGCCGTTCGCGTCGACGTACCCGCCGCGCGCGTGGTTGGACTCGATCCGGCCGATGCTGGCGATCAGGGCCCAGTCGATGCGGCACGCGGCCTGCTCGCGGCCGAGGATGTCGGCGGCGTTCTTGTACGCGGCGAGCGCGGTGGCGGGGATGCCGAGGGGGCCGTCGGGGAGTTCGTACGCCGGGAGCGGCAGCGGGGTGGGCGCGCCGGGGAGGGTGCCGTCGACGGCGATCTGCTGGATGGCGGCGTGCCCGGGGTCGTAGCCCTGGCCGAGGGCGGCGTCGCGGGTGTGGTCACCGTTGCCGCCGAGCCAGCCGAGGGTGACGCCGCCGGCGAGCAACGCCGGGATCACCGCGAAGATGCCGGTGATCAGGGGGTAGGCCGTGCGGTGGCGGATCCCGAATCTTCGGGTGTGGCTCCCGACTGCGTCAGGCAGTCGCCGCACGCGCATTGCTCTGAGCCCTCCTGGCCGGTTCGGTCCCACCCTCGGGTGACAGCCTGCCGTACCCGGGGCGTGGTTTCACCCCTTCGGGAGTCTGAATCTCGCCGGACGGGGGTTTTCGCTCACCCAGCCCAGTTATCTGTTTACGACGCGCGAGCGTTACTCGGCACAGTCCCCCATCGGCCACCCGTTCGCCTTAAGGAGCTCCAGCGTCTCGTCACCGAACGGATTCACGCCCGGACCGACCGCGAGCGAGTGCGCGACGTGCACGTGCAGGCACTTGACGCGCCCGGGCATGCCGCCGGCGGTGACCTGGTGGCCGAGCGGCTCGATCGCGTCGCGCTCGGCGAGGTAGGTCTCGTGGGTGCGCTGGTACCGCGCGGCCAGCTCGGGATCGGTGGAGAGCCGCTCGGTCATCTCCTTCATGATCCCGGACGCCTCGATCGTGCCGATCATCGAGTTCAGCTTCGGGCAGGTCAGGTAGTAGAGAGTCGGGAACGGCGTGCCGTTCTCCAGCCGCGGGCTGGTCTGCACCACCGACGGGTGCCCGCCCGGGCACCGCGCGGCCACGGCCCGCAGCGCCCGCGGCGGCCGTCCGAGCTGCTCCGCGATGATCTCGCGGTCGGCGTCGGTGACGGGCTCGAACCGGTGCTGCTGCGTGCTGTTCACGCGCTCAAGGTTAATGCGTGGGGTGCGCCACCCCCGGGCCGCCCGGCTCAGCCGCCGGAGACCTGGTTCCAGAGGTTCTCGTACCAGGAGCCGTCCGGGATCTGCTGCTGTCCCTGCTGCGGAGCCGCGTCCGGGGCCTTGTCCTCGGGCAGCTGGACGATGTACGGCGTCTCGCCCGGCTTGACGTACCGCAGCCGGCGCCGGGCCTCGGCCTCGATCTGCGCCGGGTCGCTCAGCTCCGCCTTGCGGCCCTGGAGCTGGGCGACCGTCTGCTGCAGCTGGGCCTGCTGCGCCTGCTGTTCGCGGATCTCGGTCCGCTGGGCGAGGTACGTGCGCAGGGGCACGGCGATGGTGAACGCCAGCGCGCACACCACGATCGCCACCACCGCCGCGCGGCGGGTGGTGGACATGCCGAGCACCTTCGCCGCACCCGACGCACGCTTCGCCGCCAGGCTCCGGCGGAGCCGGGTCCGGGTCGTCTCCACGTCGCCGGTGCGGCGGCGCACCGCCTCGGGACGGCGGGCCGGCGCGGGCCGGTTGGCCCGCGAAGCCCCGCCGCCGCCTCGGCGGTTGCGCGTCGTCCTCCCCCGGTCGGCCATACCCGGCTCAGCCCTCGGCGCTGAACCGCGGGAAGGCCAGCTCGCCGGCGTACCGGGCGGCGTCACCGAGGGTCTCCTCGATGCGCAGCAGCTGGTTGTACTTGGCGATCCGCTCGCCGCGGGCCGGGGCACCGGTCTTGATCTGGCCGACGCCGGTCGCGACCGCGAGGTCGGCGATGAACGTGTCCTCGGTCTCGCCGGAGCGGTGGCTCATCATCGACTTGTAGCCGAACGACGTGGCCAGCGAGATCGCGTCGAGCGTCTCGGACAGGGTGCCGATCTGGTTGACCTTCACCAGCAGCGCGTTGGCGGCACGGCGGGTGATGCCCTCCTCGAGGCGGTCCGGGTTGGTGACGAACAGGTCGTCGCCGACGATCTGGACCTTCTCGCCGATCTCGGCGGTCAGGGTGACCCAGCCGTCCCAGTCGTCCTCGCTCAGCGGGTCCTCGATGGAGACCATCGGGTAGTCGCGGATCAGCTCGGCGTAGTAGGCCGACATCTGCTCCGCGCTCTTCTTGCTGCCCTCGAAGGTGTACGCGCCGTCGGCGAAGAACTCCGTCGCGGCGACGTCGAGCGCGAGCGCGACGTCGCGGCCCGGGGTGTAGCCGGCCTTCTCGATGGCCTGCAGGATCAGGTCGAGCGCCTCGCGGTTGTTCGCCAGGTTCGGCGCGAAGCCGCCTTCGTCGCCCAGACCGGTCGAGAGGCCGCGGCCCTTCAGCACCGACTTCAGCGAGTGGTAGACCTCGGCGCCCCAGCGCAGGGCCTCGCGGAAGGTCTCCGCGCCGATCGGCGCGATCATGAACTCCTGGACGTCGACGTTGCTGTCCGCGTGCGAACCACCGTTGAGGATGTTCAGCATCGGGACCGGCAGCACGTGCGCGTTCGGCCCGCCCAGGTAGCGGAACAGCTCCAGCTCGGCCGACTCGGCGGCGGCCTTCGCGACGGCCAGCGAGACGCCGAGGATGGCGTTCGCGCCGAGGCGGGACTTCGCCGGCGTGCCGTCGAGGTCGACCAGCTTCTGGTCGACGATCCGCTGGTCGACGGCTTCGATGCCGACCATCTCGGGGCCGATCTCGTCGAGGACCGCGGCGACCGCGCGCTCGACGCCCTTGCCGTTGTAGCGGCCGGTGTCGCCGTCCCGCAGCTCGACGGCTTCGTGTTCGCCGGTGGACGCACCCGACGGGACCGCGGCCCGCGCCAGGGTTCCGTCGTCGAGAGCCACCTCCACCTCGACGGTCGGGTTGCCACGCGAGTCCAGAATCTCGCGCGCGCCTACCTGCTCGATGAGAGCCACGCCATGCTCCTCGGTGCGTCGTGCCTGCGGTTTCGCGACCAGCCTAGCCGTCGCCGCAGTTCACCCGTTGGAGGCACGGCCGGTCACTCACCCATCGGTGCGGACTGCCTGCCAGCCGGGCGGCAGCTCCACGGACTCGGACGTCTGCTGCCAGAACGTCCAGCTGTTGCCCCCGAGGTCGGCGACGGTGAACACCCGGGCGCCGTAGGGCTGGTCCTGCGGCGGGTCGAGCTCGCCCTCGTCGCCGAGCGCCACCTCGATCCGCGCGTAGGCGTCGTCGACGTCGTCCACGTAGAGGATGTTGAGCTGGCCGACCGGCCCCTCCACGCCCTTGGCCTGGAAGTAGTCCGGCCCGACGCCGGCGATCTGGATCCGCGCGTCGCCCGCGCGCAGCGTCGCCTGGAAGACCTCGCCGGCCCCGTCGCAGAACCGGACCTCCTCGGTGAACCCGAAGACCCTGGTCAGCCAGGCGAGCGCCGCCGTGGCGTCGGCGTAGTACAGGTAGGGCGCCAGGCCCCGGTACGGGCTGCTCATGGCGGGACAGTCCATCACGTCCCGATCGGCGGCGTGTGCAAGCCCCTCTTCCGAGGTACTGCACCGATGGTTACCAATCCGGCCACAGTCACGGCCAAATGGCTCCCTAGCAGCGGTCACGCGCCGCCCGAAGGGATGGCCTACTTTTGGCCGGATTGGTAACGTGGGATGACCATGACGGACGCCGCAGCTGCTTCGCAGCCTCCCGAGGAGTCGCGGTTCCATGCCTTCCGCCAGGCCGAGGATCTCGTCGCGCGCCGCCGTCCACTGGACGCACTGAAGGCGTTGCAGCCACTGCTGGAATCCGAAACGGACAAGCCGTCGGTCCACCTCCTGGCGGGGCGCGCGTACTTCCACTCCGCCCAGCTGCGCCGCGCCGAGCAGGCGTTCACGCGGGTGATCGAACTGGACCCGACGGACCACTACGCCCGGTTCATCCTGGGCCGGACCCTGCAGCGCCTCGGCCGGTTCGTCGAGGCACTGGCCCAGATGCGGATGGCGTCGGCGATGAACCCGGTGCCGGAGTACCTCGAGGCGATCAGCGAGGTCAAGGCGCGCATCGCCCTGCGCGAATCCTGACACCAGTGCCGATCGGCCCCCCGGAGATCAGACTTTCGGCCGATCGGTCCGGGCCCCTCGGCCGATCCGCGGCACCCCCTCTTCCGGCGAAGCTGGTTCCAGACCGAACGAGGGAGGAACCGGAAATGTCGATCTTCGCCACGCTGGGTGCCTACGCCGGCTTGCTGCTGCTGGTGCTCATGGCCGTCACGCCGCTGTTCGCCGACCGGGAGCTCTGACTCACGGCGCGACGCTCGCCTCCGCGTAGGCGTCCGCCGCGCTGAAGACGTCCTGGCCGTACGCGACGCCCGAGTTGTAGAACAGGATCGCGCGCCACCAGCCCGCCGGGGTGCCCAGGTCGTCGCCGCCCGAACACAGGTAGCGCGCCGCCGTGAAGGCCGCGTCGTCCACGTTCTGCGGGTCCGGCGTGCCGCCGTCGCCGTCGGCCCGCTCCTGGTACTTCTTCCACGTCGCCGGCAGGAACTGCAACGGGCCGATCGCGTGGTCCCACGACTTGTCGCCGTCGAGCTTGCCGCCGTCGGTGTCGTGCACCGCCGGGATGCCCGCCGAGCCGTCCAACGGCGGGCCGACCACCGGCTTCGCGACGCGGCCGTCCGCGCCGATCGCCGACAGGTCGAAGTCCCCGCGCCCGGCCTCGACCCGGCCGATGCCCGCGAGCGTCGCCCACGACAGGTGACACGTCGGCTTCTGCCGCTGCATCCACATCTCCGCCCGGCCGTACGCGGCGAGCACGCGCGCCGGGAGGTGCGTCTTGCCCGCGACGCGCGCCGCCCACGCGTCCAGCTCGGCCTGGTCGGACACGGCGGGCCGGTCGACCGGGGCGGCGAGCCCGGCGCGTGGCGACTCGGCGCCGGGCTGCGGGCGCTGCTCCGGGATGGACAGCGCGGGTTGCGCCGGCGGGGGCGCGGCCGGGGTCTCCGGGTTCCGGATACCGATCGTGAGCACCAGGACCACGCCGGCGACCACGAGCCCGAGTGAGAGGGCCACCCGGCCGACGTACCGCCTGGGCGGGCCGCCCGGAGGCGACGACGGAGGCGTGACGGTCGGCTGAGCGGTTTCGGCCACCCGATCAGGTTACGGAGCCACTCAAGAGGGTCACTCGGCCGCCTGACCAGGCAAACGGAGGGTAAAAACAGGTCCGCTGCCAGCGATGTCACAAAATTCGTTATCGAGTCGACGCGCAAGGCCCTGACCTGCGGTTACCCTAACCTAACTTCGCAATCCAGTCCCATTTGTCCGATTGCATCGTTTCGAGCGGCCGTACGCGCGCTGGACTTACAGGTGAGCCTTACCTAAAAACTTCCTGGACCCAGAAATATTTCAGGAGGCGGACCGGTGTTGTTCTCGAGCGCGTTGATCGGGCTGCGCGAAGGCCTGGAAGCCGCGCTGGTCGTCAGCATCCTGGTGGCGTTCCTGGTCAAGACCGAGCGGCGCCACGCGCTGCGCTGGGTGTGGCCGGGTGTCGGCGCCGCGGTGCTGCTGTCGATCGGCGTCGGCGCGGTCCTGACCTACACGACCGCCCAGCTGTCGTTCGAGCACCAGGAGCTGCTCGGCGGGAGCCTGTCGATCGTCGCGGTCGTGTTCGTCACGGCGATGATCTTCTGGATGCGCAAGGCGGCCAAGAGCATCGCCGCCGAGCTGCGCGGGAAGATGGACGACGCGCTGGACGTCGGCCCGATGGCCGTGCTGCTGCTGTCGTTCCTCGCGGTCGGGCGCGAAGGCCTGGAGACCGCGGTGTTCTTCTACTCCGCCGTCCAGACCGCGCAGTCGGACACCGCGCAGCCGTTGATCGGCTTCGCCGTCGGCATCGTGGCGGCGGTCCTCTTGGCGTGGCTGCTCTACAAGGGCGCGGTGCGGTTCAACCTGGCCAAGTTCTTCACGATCACCGGCGTCCTGCTCGTGTTCGTCGCCGCGGGCGTGCTCGGCTACGGCCTGCACGACCTGCAGGAGGCCGCGTTCCTGCCGGGCATCGGCACCCTCGCCTTCGACGCGTCGAGCACGCTGCCCGAGACGTCCTGGTACGGCGCCCTGCTCAAGGGCATCTTCAACTACTCGCAGCAGACGACCGTGCTGCAGGCCGTCGCCTGGGTCGCCTACGTCGTCATCGTGCTGCCCCTTTTCCTCAAGCCCAGCAAGAAGACCGCGCCGGCGCCCGCCGCCGCGGCCGCCTCGAAGGAGTGACCGCGTGCGCAAGTCCCCCAGAACCCCGCTGGCCGTCGTGGCCGGCGCCGCCGTGTTGGTGACGCTGGCCGCGTGCGACAGCCAGGGCAGCACCGGGAACGAGACCGCGGCCGGCGGCCCGATCAAGGTCGAGGCGTCCGACAGCGCGTGCACCGTCTCGGCCAACACCGCCACGGCGGGCAACGTGACCTTCGAGATCACCAACAAGGGCAGCAAGGTCACCGAGTTCTACCTCTACGCCGAGGGTGACCGGATCGTCGGCGAGGTCGAGAACATCGCGCCCGGGCTCAACCGGCGCCTGATCGTCGAAGCCTCCGACGCCGGCAAGTACCAGACGGCGTGCAAGCCGGGCATGGCCGGCAACGGCATCCGCGGCGACTTCACCATCACCGGTGGCGCCCCGAAGCAGGCCGACGCCAACGCGCAGAAGGCACAGGCCACCAAGAGCTACGCCGACTACGTCGCGAACAACACGGCCGCGCTGGAGGAGGAGACGGGCAAGTTCGTCGACCTCGTCAAGGCCGGCAAGGTCGACGAGGCGAAGGCCGCGTACGCGCGCACCCGCATCTACTACGAGCGCATCGAGCCGGTCGCCGAGAAGTTCGGCGACCTGGACCCGGCCATCGACGTCCGCGAGGCCGACCTCGAGCCGGGCCAGCAGTTCACCGGCTTCCACCGCCTCGAGAAGGACCTGTACGTGACCGGCCTGCAGGCCGACAGCCCGAAGATCGCGGACAAGCTGCTGACCGACGTCAAGGACCTGGTCGCCAAGTCCAAGACCCTCGAGCTGACCGCGCTCGACCTGGCCAACGGCGCGAAGGGCCTGCTCGACGAGGTCGCCACCGGCAAGATCACCGGCGAGGAGGAGACCTTCTCGCACACCGACCTGTGGGACTTCCAGGCCAACGTGGACGGTTCGAAGGGCGCGATCGCCTCGCTGCGGCCGCTGCTGCAGGAGCGCGACGCGGCTCTGGTGTCCACTTTGGACAAGGAGTTCGCGAACGTCCAGGGCCTGCTGGACAAGACGCGCGCCGGTGACGGCTACAAGTTCTACAACCAGCTGTCCCAGGACGAGATCAAGGCGTTCGCCTCGGCTGTCGACGCCCTGAGCGAGCCGCTGAGCAAGGTCGCGGAGGTCGTGTCCAAGTGAGCGAAGACGGCACCCGGGTCTCCCGCCGGAAGCTCTTCGGCCTGGCGGGGGCGGGTGTCGCGCTCGCCGGCGCCGGCGCCGCGGCGGGCATCGGGATCGACAAGGCGACCGGCGGCAGCGCCGAAGCGGCGGTGACCACCGTCGACTTCCACGGCGAGCACCAGGCCGGGATCGTCACGCCGGCCCAGGCGAACCTGCACTTCGCGGCCCTCGACGTCACGACGAAGGACCGCGAGAAGCTGCGGCAGCTGCTGAAGACGTGGACCGACGCGGCCCGCCGGATGACGGCGGGCCAGGAGGTCGTGCCGAACGGCGCGGTCGGCAGCGGCGACTACGCGCCGCCCGGCGACACCGGCGAGGCGCTCGACCTGCCCGCGTCGCACCTGACGCTGACGATCGGCTTCGGCCCGTCGCTGTTCGACGGCCGCTTCGGTCTCGCCGGGAAGCGACCGCCGCAGCTGATCGACCTGCCGCTGTTCCCGAAGGACAAGCTCGACCCGGCCCGCGGCGGCGGCGACCTGTGCATCCAGGCCTGCGCGGACGACCCGCAGGTGGCGGTGCACGCGGTCCGCAACCTGGTGCGGCTCGGCTTCGGCGTCACCGAGGTCCGCTGGTCGCAGCTCGGCTTCGGCCGCAGCTCGTCGACGTCCCGGGCGCAGCAGACGCCCCGGAACCTGTTCGGGTTCAAGGACGGCACGAACAACATCAAGTCCGAGGACACGGACTTCCTGCGCGACCAGGTGTGGGCCACCCCGGCCGACGGCCAGGCGTGGATGGCCGGCGGCAGCTACCTGGTGGCTCGCCGGATCCGCATGCACATCGAGACGTGGGACCGCGAGACCCTCGACGGCCAGCAGCAGATCGTCGGCCGCACCAAGGGCACCGGCGCCCCGCTGGGCCAGACCGCGGAGTTCGACGAGCTGGACTTGGACGTGGGCGGCGCGGGCGGCGAGAAGGTGATCGCCGAGGACGCGCACGTCCGGCTGGCCTCGCACCAGGCGTTGAACGGCGTGCGGATCCTGCGCCGCGGGTACAACTTCGTCGACGGGTCGGACGGCGTCGGGCACCTCGAGGCGGGGCTGTTCTTCTTGGCGTTCAACCGGGACACGCGTGCGCAGTACGTCCCGATGCAGCAGGCGCTGTCGTCGAAGGACGCGATGATGGAGTACGTCCAGCACACCGGATCGGCGCACTTCGCGGTGCCACCGGGCGTGTCGCCGACGGGCTCCTGGGGCGACGGGCTGTTTGCCTAGCCGACCTGTTCGGTCGGGTACACGTCACGGATCCTCTGGTTGAAGAACCGGCCCTGGCTCGGCGCGCCCATCAGGTCCCGGTGCACGGACTCGGGCACCAGCCGGTAGCGGTAGACGCTTCCGTTCACGAATTCGATCTCCAAGAGGTGTTCCTCCCGGTCGTAGCCGATCGACGCGATCGTCGAGGAGCTGACGGCTTGGCGGCGCATGACCGCCATCATATCCCCTTGCCTAAATCCTTTAGGAAGTTCTACATTGGGTTTAGGCAAGAGGAGGTGTAGTGATGGTTCGTGCCGGATTGACCACGGAACGCGTGGTACTCACGGGTGCCGAGCTGGCCGATGAGATCGGGTTCGATCGCGTGACGCCGTCGGAGCTCGCGCGGCGGTTCGATGTCAAGGTCGCCAGCCTGTATTCGCACGTCAAGAACGCGCACGACCTGCGGACGCGGATCGCGCTGCTGGCGCTGGACGAGCTCGCCGACCGGGCCGGCGCCGCGCTGGCCGGGCGGGCCGGGCGGGAAGCGCTCGTCACCTTCGCCGGCGTCTACCGCGACTACGCCCGTGAGCACCCCGGCCGGTTCGCCGCGGCGAACTTGCGGCTCGACGCGGAGACCGCGGCGGCGAGCGCGGGCGTGCGGCACGCGCAGCTGATGCGCGCGATCCTGCGGGGCTACGACCTGACCGGGCCGGACCAGACGCACGCCGTCCGGTTGCTCGGCAGCTTCTTCCGCGGGTTCGTCGCCCTCGAAGCCGACGGCGGTTTCGACCACAGCCCGCCCGCGTCCGCGGACAGCTGGATCCGCCTCCTCGACGTCCTCGATTCCCTACTCCGCGATTGGCCACGACCGTGATCACCACCCCGCTGACCGCCGACCTGGTGCGCGGCGCCCTCGAACTCGAAGAAACCCCGCGCGGCCTGGTGGCGCACCGGCTGCCCGCCCGCGCGCGGGCGCAGAACACCGATCCGCGGCTCGCGATGGCCGACACGCAGCCCGCCGGGGTCCGCCTGCGCTTCCGCACGACGGCTGCCGTCATCGAACTGGAAACGCTGCCGACCAAGATCGAGTACCCGGGCGCTCCGCCGCGTCCGGACGGCGTGTACGACCTGCTCGTGGACGGCAAGCTCGCCGCCCAGGCGACCGCGCCCGGCGGCGTGCGGTTCGCCGGCCTGCCCGGGCACCTCAAGGACGTCGAGATCTGGTTGCCGCACAACGAAATCACCGAGCTGGTCGCGCTGCGGACGGACGCACCGGTCTCGCCCGCGTCGACCCTGGACCGGGTGTGGCTGCACCACGGCAGTTCGATCAGCCAGGGCTCGAACGCGGTCAGCCCGTCGACGACGTGGGCCGCGCTGACCGCGGTTTCGGCCGGGGTCGAGCTGGTCAACCTGGGGTTCAGCGGCAACGCGATGCTGGACCCGTTCACCGCCCGCGCGCTGCGGGACACCCCGGCCGACCTGGTCAGCGTCAAGATCGGCATCAACATCGTCAACGCCGACCTGATGCGCCTGCGCGCGTTCGGCCCGGCCGTGCACGGGTTCCTGGACACGATCCGCGAGGGCCACCCGTCGGCGCCGCTGCTGGTCGTGTCGCCGTTGTACTGCCCGATCCACGAGCGGACGCCCGGCCCGGGCGACTTCGACCACGACGCGTTGGCTTCGGGAGTCGTGCGGTTCCGGGCGACCGGAGTCCCGGCCCCCGACAAGCTGACGCTGGAGGTGATCCGGGAGGAGCTGGCACGCATCGTTGCGCAGCGGGAGGATCCGGCCTTGCACTACCTGGACGGGCTTTCGCTGTACGGGCCGGCCGACTACGCGGAGTTCCCGCTGCCGGACGAGCTGCACCCCGACGGCGCGTCGCACCGTCTCATCGCTTCGCGCTTCACGGAACTGGCCTTCGGCGGCCCGTTCGCTTGACTTCAACCTCCCTTGAAGTTGAATGCTTCGGGGCATGTTCACCGAAGCAGAGCTCGCCTACCTCGACGCCCAGCCGCTCGGCCGGCTGGCCACCCGGCAGCCGAACGGAACCCTGCAGGTCAACCCGGTCGGCTTCCGGTACAACCCGGACGAGAAGACGATCGACGTCACCGGCCACAACCTGCGCGGCAGCAAGAAGTTCCGCAACCTGGCGGCCGACGACCACGTCGCGTTCGTGGTCGACGACCTGCCGTCGACGAACCCGTGGCGGGTGCGCTGCCTGGAGATCCGCGGCCGCGCGGAGGCGCTGACCGAGGTGAACCTCCCGGACAACCACTTCGACGACGCCGTGATCCGGATCCACCCGTCGCGGATCCTGGCGTTCGGCGTGGAGGACTGGAACCGGGAGCCCCTGGAACTCGAGACGAACGTCCGCGACGTCTGAGCGGCCGAGGCCACCACGGGAGCCTGGGGGTTCCCGTGGCGGCCTCACCGGGCCGGAACACTCAGCGGCGGCCGCCCCACGCCGTGTACGCCACGGTTCCGGTGACCGCCAAGAGCACCGCCGTCCAGGTAGCCACCGGTGTTTCCGCGCTCTGCAGCATCCAGGCCGCGATCTCACTGGCCGTCGAGCCGTCGTTCTTCACGAAAAGCGCCACCGCCGACCAGGCCACCGGCAAGGTCCAGCCGAACTGACCACCCGCCGTTGTGGCGGCCAGGCCGGTCAGGCCCAGCAGACCCGCCGCGTCGCGGAAGATGATCGACAAGTCGACAGCCGACGGGCCCAGCTGCTGCACCGCCAGCACCGCGCCCGCCGAGGCCAGGCCGATCAGAGCCAGGTGGGCGAAGCGCCTGCGCGACCACGGGAGCGCCGCCGTGCGGTCGAGATCCGGGTCCTGGCCGCTCAGGCCGATCGCCGCCACCGCGATCGAAGCCGTCAGGGCCAGCAACGCCTGGGGCAACGCCCAGTCGTCGCGGGACAGGAGCCACACCACCGCCGTGCTCACCACCAGTGCCGCGAACGCCACCGGCAGCTGGCGTGAACGCGCGTACAGCACCGCCCACCTCATCGCGGGCCACCCGGCACCAGCTTCTCGAGCGGGTCGCCCTGGCAGGTCAGCAGCACCTGCCGCGCCGCGGCGACGCGGGTGAGCTGGATGTCCGGTGGCAGCGCGCGGAACGTCGCCCACAGCTGCCCGGCCACGCCGAGCTTGTCCCTGAACCAGCTCCCGCCGTACTCCGGCAGCAGTTTCAGCTCACCCGTGAAGTACGCGGCGGTGATCATCCGCGCGGCCTGGTCCGGGAACGTGGCCCTGCTCCAGCCGGCGCACGAGGGCACGCCGGCGCCGGCCAGGACCGCGAGGCGCAGGGTGGGCGCGTCCGCCGTGCCCAGGTTGTCGCGCTGGAAGTCCAGGTAGACGACGTCGGCGGCGCGCTCCGGCGGCACGTCCGGCCGGCTGGCCGTGATGCGCTCCTCGATCCGGGCCGGTGCACCGGGCAGCTTCGCCAGCAGCGCCAGGGCTTCCCGGCCCGGTGTGGCCAGCGCGGCCAGGCTGCCGGCGTGCAACCTGGTGAGGCAGATCGGGCCATCGCAGACCTTCTCGGCCGCGACGGTGTCGGTGGTGAGCACGCCGGCCTGCGTGGCCGGGAAGAGCGGCAACGCGATCGCGACGCCCGCCACCATCGGCAGCAGTCCGAGCAGCCGGGCCCGCACGGAATCCGCGGCCAGCAGCAGGAATCCGGTCGCGGCGAGGCCGAGGAACCAGGCGGCCTGCCCGACGTCGAGTGACGCCGGAGTCGTCACCATCATGCCCCGCGGCTCGGCGAGCGCCGGGGCGAGCAGGCCGGCCCGGACGGACAGGACCGGGTCGAGGTCCGGCTCGAGGGCCATCCAGCAGAGGGTGGTGAGGACGAGCGTCACGACGGCGAGTCCGGGCGCGGTCAGCGGGTGCGGCAGCAGCCGCCCGACGGCCAGGCCCAGCCAGCTCCCGGCGACCACGCCGAGGAGCCCGACGAGCACCACCGGCACGAAGCCCGCCGAGAAGAACCCGTCGTGCACGAGGACTTCGACCGCGCCGACGGTGAACACGAGCAGGAACCCCAGCGCGCTCAACCCGCCGACGGCACCGGCGAGCCGGGCGGCTCGGTGCCAGCCCGGACGGGACGTGGTCGTGAGCAGTTCGACCATGCCGGAACGGCTGTCACGCATCCCTTGGATCGCACCGGCCCCGACGACGATCGGCCAGAGGAGCTGCAGGAGGAAACGCACCCAGAGGGCGGTGGTGGTCGCGTGCGCGGTCCACGGCGCCGGGACCTTCCACCACGGCCCGCTGAGCAGGAAGAGGAACCCGAGCGCGACGGCGAGGATCGCCAGACCGGCCCAGGGCGCGATGGACCGGCGGAGCTCGATGCGCAGGATCATCGGGTCACCTCGGGACGGGACGGGGCCGGCGCGGTTCCGGCGCGGCCGCTCGGTGCCGGACCGGAGGGACTCGAGCCTTCCGATCCGCTTGCGGCGCGGCCGCTCGGTGCCGGACCGGAGGGACTCGGGCCCTCCGGTCCGCTTGCGGCGCCACCACTCGGTGCCGGACCGGAGGGACTCGAGCCCTCCGCCGTCGGCCGAGGGCGCCGTGGCTCGGTGCGCGTCGTCATCACCACTCCCCCTGGCCCGGCTCGTGGTTCAGCAACGCCGAATAGCCGCGCTCGATCGGGCTGTCGCCCACGTGCTCCGCCGTGCCCGCTGCCGCCAGCGCGTCCGGACTGCCCTGGAACACGAGCTTTCCCTCGGCGAAGAGCACCACGTCCGTGCACGCCGTCGCGACGTCCTCCACCAGGTGCGTCGAGATCAGCACGCACGAGTCCTGCCCCAGCTCCTGGACCAGCTCGCGGAACCGCACCCGCTGCGCCGGGTCGAGGCCGGCCGTCGGCTCGTCGAACAGGAGGATGTCCGGGTCGTTGACGATCGCCTGGGCGATCCCCACCCGGCGGACCATGCCGCCCGACAGGGTCTTCATGCGGTCGTCCGCGCGGTCGGCCAGGCCCACCCGCTCGATCGCGCGCTGCACCGCACCCGGGATGTCCTCTTTGGACATCTCCTTCAGCCACGCCAGGTACTCGACGAACTCGCGGACCGTGAACCGCTTGTAGTAGCCGAAGTTCTGCGGCAGGTAGCCGATCCGGCGGCGCAGGTCGCGCTGCCCCGTGCGGCCGCCGGCCGGTGCGCCGAGCAGCGACAAGCTGCCCGCCGCCGGCCGCAGGACCGTCGCCAGCGCCCGGATCAGCGTCGTCTTGCCCGCGCCGTTCGGCCCGAGCAGGCCGTGCACCCCCTTGCCCAGGGACAGGTCCAGCCCGTCCACCGCCATCTTCCGCCGCCCCACCCGCACCTTCAGACTCTCCGCCTGGATCTCCCAGGCGTAAGTCGTCGGCGCGACCTCGGCGGCTCCCACTGCCCGCATGTCTTCCTCCCTAGTGATGCGCGCCGAGCCGGGTGAACGCCGCCCTGCGCAGGACGACGACCACCGTGGTCAGCGCGAAGATCCCAGCCCACACCGGCAGCGCGCCGGTGCTGAGCGCAAACGTTTGCCCCTGTTCGGCGAAGCTCGGCAGCACGATGACGCCGGCCCACACGACGAGCAGCGCGTACGCCGCCCGGCTGACCCCGACCAGCCCGCCGAGCGCGAGCGTCCCGGTGGTGAACGCCAGGCTCGGCAGCAGCCAGAGCGCCGGCGCGGTACCGGTCAGCCACCCGGCTGCCCCCAGCAGCGGCAGGACGACGGCGAGCACCGCCACCGTCCGCCGCGCGACCAGGTAGAGCCCGGCCCGCGGCGTCGCGGCGACGACCTCGTACGCCGGGTCGAGCCCCCGGGCCCACGACGCGGCCACCCCGAGCACCGGCAGCACCGGCGCGAAGAGCTGCACCCCCGTCACGTCGAGCACGGTGTGCCAGACCTGGTCGAGCACGACCGCGAGCAGCGTGACCAGCCCGATCATCGCCAGCCACGGCACCATCGCCGGCGTGACCCACGTGTCGAGCCACCGCCGCCGGTACCGCTGCCGCCGAGGGGCCCGGGGCGGCACGGGCGGCCCGTGGAACGGAACACCCGACAGCTCGATTTCGACGCCGAGCCGGTTCCAGACGACATCCACCACCGGCTGGACGGGCGCCACCTCGGCGAGCCGCGCCCTGCACACCCGGCACGTCTCGAGGTGCGCTTCCAGACCCCACAGCCGGTCGGCCGGGAGGCCGTAACCCGCCACGTACTCGGCGATGAGCTCGTCCGACGCGTGGGTCATGACAGGGCCTCCTTCATCGCGAACCGCGCCCGGCGCGCGCGGGTCTTGACGGTTCCTTCGGGCAGCCCGAGCAGGACGGCGGTCTCCCGGACGGTCAGCCCGTCGAGCACCATCGCCTGCAGCACCGCCCGCAGTTCGGGGGCGAGGTCACGCAGCGCGTCACCGACCTCGTCACCGATCGTCGCCGCCAGCGCCACGTCCTCCGCCGCCGGCACCGGCGCGACGTCGAAGGCCACCTCCGCCAGCACCTCGGCGTGGTGCGCCCGGCGCCGGAACGCGTCGACCAGGCGCCGCGCGGCGATCGTCCACAGCCAGCCGACCGCGGTCCCGCCGGTCGCGGCCCCCGCGAACGACGCCGCCGCGCGCCACACGGCCAGGTACGTCTCCTGCATGACCTCGGCGACGATCTGGTCGTCGGCGCACCGGCGGCGCAGGCGCACGGCGAGCCAGGGCGACGTGCGGCGGTAGAGCTCCTCGAACGCCGCGCGGTCGCCCTTGGCCGTGCGCCGGACGAGGTGCTCCTCGTCGGCGTCCTCCAGTGGCAGTTTCCTCACACCAGGCAAGACGCCGGATCGCCCGGAACGGTTCTCACCCGAGTGTGCGCTACGTCACATCGAGTGAGAGGGCCAGAACTTCCGCCAGCCGTCGGCCTCCAGGGTCGTCGGCTCCAGCCCGACGTCGCGCGCGGCCTGCTCGGCGGCCCGGACGTCGTTCGCGAACTGCTTCGCCAGCGCCCTCAGCTCGCCCTCGGGGTCGACGCCCGCGCGCCGCGCCGTCGCCGCGATGCGGAACAGCTGGGCGGCGGCGCCGGTGCCCACCGGGAAAAGGTCCAGCGGGATGCCCGCGCGGCCGGAACGCTGCCCGAGCTTGCCGGCCAGCGCGACCGCGGGCTGGCCGAGCGCCACGCCGTCCACAATGGACTTGCGCTGCTTCTCCTGCTGCTTCAGCTCTTCCCACTTGAGGTTCTGGTGCTCGACCGTGTGCACCCGGTCGGCGTCGGCGAAGACGTGCGGGTGCCGGCCGACCAGCTTCGCGACCAGGTCGGCGGCGACCTCGTCGATGCCGAAGGGGTCGGCGGCGTCCTCGGCGGCGACCCGCGCGTGGAAGAGCACCTGGAGCAGGACGTCGCCGAGCTCCTCGCGCAGCGCCTCGCGGTCGCCCGACTCGATGGCGTCGAGCAGCTCGTAGGTCTCCTCGACCAGGTACTGCCGGAGCGAATCGTGCGTCTGGGCCGCGTCCCACGGGCAGCCGCCCGGCGAGCGGAGCCGGTCCATCACCTCGGCGGCTTCGACCAGCGGCGGCGCCGGCGTCTCGATGACCTCCGCGCCGGTCGCGATGAGCAGCGACGCCGCGGGCTCGTCCCGGGACCCGGCGAGCAGCACGACGTCCTTCAACGACGGCGCCTCGGTGATGTCCGGAACGCCGAACAAGCTCGCGTCGACGTCCGTGGCCGCGTACACGGCGGTGGCGTCACGAAGGATCTTCAGCGCCGCGGCGGGCAGGGTCGCCCCGCGGACGACCACGACGACGCCCGTGCTCACTGCTGCGTACGGCCGGAACCACCCTGGGGCAGCACGAGGCCCTGGGCGGCGTCCAGGTTCTGGAGGACGTTCATGCCCACCACATCCCACACGCCGTAGCGCTTGTTGATCCGCACGTCGGACTGGTCGAACAGCGGCTGCAGCTGCCGCATGCCGATCGCGGTCTTGGAGGCGTCGTCGAGGGACGGCGCCTGCTCAGTGGCCACGGGCTTGTCGTCCACGCGCTGGCGGACCACCGCGACGAACCAGGTGCCCTCGCGGTTCGGGTAGGGGAAGACCGTGACGGTGCCGGCCGGAGACCCGAAGAGCGGGCTGGCGGCGAGCACGCCGGCCTGCGACGCGGGCACCGCCTCGCCGACGCCGGTGAGCGGCGGGATCGAGTCGGTGCTCTGCCCCTGCTGGGCCGCCTGCTGCCGCAGCGACGCCTCGTACTGGGCGTCGGCGCCGATGCGCTTGGTCGCGGCCGCCGGGTCGGCGGCGAACTGCCGGGCGAGGTCGAAAGCCGCGTTCTTCGCGTCGGGCCCCTTGAGCGTGGCACCGGTGGCGGAGTCCGGCATCGAGCCGATGGACGTGTAGTCGAAAGTGACCGACAGGTTCGGGACGACCTTCTCGGCCAGCGCCTGGGCGAGGTAGGTGTCGGTCAGCGCCTCGCGGTGGTCGCGGGTGCGGGTGACGAGCTCGCTGACTGCCTGGTTCTCGTCGGCCGCGTCGGCGGACACCGTGCCGTTGAGGGGGTCCTTGGCCAGCTGGGCTTCGATTTGCCCGTAGTTGGGCGTGATGCCCTGCTTTTCCGCGGCCGTGGCGAGCAGCTCGTGCAGCACGAGCGAGCTGACGACCGCCCGCCCGAGCACGTCGAGCTTGTGCTCGGCGGCGAGCTTGCGCGCGTAGGGCTGCTCGCGGACGGCCTTGTCGATGAGGTTCTGCACCTGGTCGATGGACACCGAGCGGTCGCCGACGATGGCGGCGCTGCCGACCTGGCTGGGGCCGGAGCCGCACCCGGCGAGCAGAAGAGCACCGGCAACAACCGCGACCAGCGCGCGAGGGCGCCCCATGATCCGCATCACAAGCCATACCCTCTCACACCATCGCACCCGAAACGCAACACCCGTGCGGTGTCGCCGGGCGTAACCTCGACGACATGGACCACTGGCTGACCATCGAGGTCTTCGATGGCGAGTCCACGGCTTCCTTGTGGCGGCTCGCCCGCGGTGACGCACTCACCGAAGCAGCACTGACGAACGGCGCGGAACAGTGGGTGTGGCACGAACACCGCTGGGGCGTCGTCCTGGAGATCGAGTTCAAATCGGAGGAAAGCCGCGACGCGTTCCGCGCGCTGCCGGTCGTGACGGCGGCGTTGGACGCGGTACCGGATCCGACGCGGGGGTTGCTCGTGTACCCGGGACGCGGTGGCGGCGCGGGATCGCGGATGCCGCGGACGCCCCGGCCGTTGCCGATGGCCGGTGCCGGGGCGGTTCCAGTGCCCGTGGAGTCGGTGAAGATGGGGTTGGCGGAGGCCATGCCGCCGATGTTCAGCGAAGTCGGCTGAGCAGCGAGGGTGCCGTAAGAGCACCCAGCCGCGGAAACCCGGGCGCCACAACGGGAGTTCCCCCGAAGTGGCGCCGCGCCTTACACCGCCGCGGGCTTCTTCGTCAGCTGCGTCAGCAACTTCGTGCACCAGTCGAGTAGCTCTTCGTCCCGCAACGTCGGCGCGCCGATGCGTCCCCCTGCCGGGCCCTCGGTGGGCTTCGGGACCGACACCGTGTTCGTCACGGCCTTGAACATCGCCTTCGGGTACAACCGCTTCAACCGCACCATCTGCGAATCCTGCAGCGGCAGTGGTGCGAACCGGATCGTGTTGCCCTGGACCGCCACCTCCGTCACGCCCGCCTCGCGGCACGTGTGCCGGAACCGCGCCACCGCCAGCAACCGGTTCACCGGCGCCGGTGGCTGGCCGTAGCGGTCGATCAGCTCTTCGCGGACCGCGTCCAGGCCCTCGGTGTCCGGCGCCGCCGCGATCTTGCGGTACGCCTCCAGCCGCAACCGCTCGCCCGGCACGTAGTCGTGCGGGAGGTGGGCGTCGATCGGGAGGTCGACGCGGACGTCGGCCATCTCCTCGTCCTCCGCCGGCTCCGCGCCCGCGTGCCGCCGGAACGCGTCGACCGCTTCGCCGACCAGCCGCACGTACAGGTCGAACCCGACGCCCGCGATGTGCCCGGACTGCTCCGCGCCGAGGATGTTGCCCGCGCCGCGGATCTCCAGGTCCTTCATCGCGACCGCCATGCCCGCGCCGAGCTCGGTGTTCTGGGCGATCGTCGCCAGGCGGTCGTGGGCCGTCTCCGTCAGCGGCGCCTCCGGCGGGTACAGGAAGTACGCGTACCCGCGGTCACGACCGCGTCCGACCCGGCCTCGCAACTGGTGCAGCTGAGCCAGCCCGAGCAGGTCGCCGCGCTCGACCAGCAGCGTGTTCGCGTTCGAGATGTCCAGCCCGGTCTCGACGATCGTCGTGCACACCAGGACGTCGTACTCGTTTTCCCAGAAGCCCTGGATGATCTTCTCGAGCTTGTCCTCGTTCATCTGGCCGTGCGCGGTGACGACGCGCGCCTCCGGCACCAGCTCCCGGATGTGCCGCGCGGCCTTCTCGATCGAGGAGACGCGGTTGTGGACGTAGAAGACCTGCCCGTCACGCAGCAGTTCACGCCGGATGGCCGCGCCGACCTGCTTGTCGTCGTACGTACCGACGTAGGTCAGGATCGGGTGCCGGTCCTCGGGCGGGGTGAGGATCGTGGACATCTCGCGGATGCCGGCCAGTGACATCTCCAGCGTGCGCGGGATCGGCGTCGCCGACATGGTGAGCACGTCGACGTGCGTGCGCAGCGCCTTGATGTGCTCCTTGTGCTCGACGCCGAAGCGCTGCTCCTCGTCGACGATCACGAGACCGAGGTCCTTGTAGCGGATGCCGGTCTGCAGCAACCGGTGCGTGCCGATCACGATGTCGACCTCGCCGCCGGCGAGCTGCTCCAGGATGATGTCCGACTCGGTCTTGTTCGTGAACCGGGACAGGCCCTTGATCGTCACCGGGAACGAGCGCATCCGCTCGTGGAAGGTGTTCAGGTGCTGCTGGGCGAGCAGCGTCGTCGGGACGAGGACCGCGACCTGCTTGCCGTCCTGCACCGCCTTGAACGCGGCGCGGACGGCGATCTCCGTCTTGCCGTAGCCGACGTCGCCGCAGATGACGCGGTCCATCGGGACGCCGCGTTCCATGTCGGCCTTGACCTCGTCGATCGCGGCCAGCTGATCGTTCGTCTCCGTGAACGGGAAGGCGTCCTCCAGCTCGCCCTGCCACGGCGTGTCCGAGCCGAACGCGTGCCCGGGCGCGGCCTGGCGCGCGGCGTAGAGCTGCACGAGCTCGGCCGCGATCTCCTTGACCGCCTTCTTGGCCCTGGCCTTGGTGTTCTTCCAGTCGGAGCCGCCGAGCTTGTTCAGCGTCGGCAGCTCGCCGCCGACGTACTTCGACACCTCGTCGAGCTGGTCGGTCGGCACGAACAGCCGGTCGCCCGGGTGCCCGCGCTTGGACGAGCCGTACTCCAGCAGCAGGTACTCGCGGGTGGCGCCGGCGACCGTCCGCTGGACCATCTCGACGAACCGGCCGATGCCGTGCTGCTCGTGCACGACGTAGTCGCCGGCCTTCAACGCCAGCGGGTCGACGGCGTTGCGCCGCCGGGACGGCATCTTGGTGTTGAGGTCCTTTGTGGACGTTCCGGCGCCCGAGCCGCGGCCGGTCAGGTCCGCTTCGGTCAGCACGACCAGGGCGCGCTCCGGCGAGATGAAGCCGTCGGTCAGGCCGCCGCAGGTGACCGTGACGAGGCCCGGCGCCGGCGCGCTCTTCAGGCCGTCGCCCGCCAGCGCGGCCGGGACGTCGGCGGCCGAGAACTGCTCGACCGCGCGAGCCGCGGTGCCGTGCCCGGCGACGACGAGCACCGCCGTGCCGCCCGACGCGATGTGCGCGCGCAGGTCCGCCGTCGCGCGTTCGAGCTCCCCGCGGTAGGCGGGGGCGGCTTCGACCGAGACGCGGTAGACGTCCGGGTCTTCGCTGGTCAGCTGGGTGAGCGTCCACCACGAGCGCTTGGTGTCCTGCGCGTGGGACGCGATCTCGTCGAGCCCGCGGTAGGCGGACGCGCCGAGGTCGATCGGGGCCTGGCCGCCCGCCGCGGCCGTCGTCCACGAAGCTTCGAGGAACTCCTGGCCGGTGCGGACGAGGTCGGCGGCCCGGGCGCGGATCTTCTCCGGGTCGGTGAGCAGGACGTGGGTGCCGATCGGCATCGCGTCGGTGAGCAGCTCCAGCTCGCCCTCGCAGAGCACCGGGATGAGGGCTTCCATGCCCTCGACCGGGATGCCGTCGGCGAGCTTGGTGAGCATCTCGGCCAGGTGGGCATCGGCCTCGTACGTCGTCGCCAGCTCGGCGGCCTTCTCCTTGACCGGCGGCGTCAGCAGCAGCTCGCGGCACGGCGGCGCGGTGACGCGCGGGATCTCGCCCGGCAGCGACCGCTGGTCGGCGACGGCGAACGCGCGGATCTCGCTGACCTCGTCGCCCCAGAACTCGACGCGGACGGGGTGCTGCGCGGTCGGCCCGAACAGGTCGAGGATGCCGCCGCGGACGGCGAACTCGCCGCGCTTCTCGACCATGTCGACGCGGACGTAGGCCAGCTCGACGAGCCGTTCGAGCAGCTCCTCGAACGGCTCTTCCCGACCGACGACCAGGTCGATCGGCTTGAGCGAGCCGAGACCGGGAGCCATCGGCTGGATGAGGCTGCGGACGGTCGCGACGACGACGCGCAGGGTGTCGTCCTCGGTCTTGAGCCGGTGCAGCACCTCCAGCCGGCGGCCGACGGTGTCGGCGCGCGGCGAGAGCCGCTCGTGCGGGAGGGTCTCCCAGGAGGGGAAGTCGGCGACCCGGTCGCCGCCCAGCAGCGCGCCGAGGGACGAGGTCAGCTCGTCGGCCTCGCGGCCGGTGGCGGTGACGGCGAGGACGGGCTTGGCCGCACCCTCGTCGGCGGCGATGGCGGCCGCGACGAGCTGCCGGGCGGCGATCGGGCCTTGCAGCTCGAGCAGCGGCGCACCGGCGCGCTCGACCACGCCGCGCAGGGCCGGGTCGGGAAGGGTGGCGGTGAGGAGTCCGGACAATGGAGCGTCGGTCACGGTCCCAGCCTACGTGCCACCCCCGACAGGTTTCCGATCACGGCTGGTCGCGCAGCAGTTCCGCGGTGCCGTGAATGACTCGTTCACCTCATCCGGCGGCAGGGCTCCGGCAAAGTCGCCCGACTCGGCTGTCCCGGCGCCGGTCGACGGGTGCGGTGCCCCGGCCAAACGTCTTGAATGAGTCATTCAGGACCTCCCACGCCCTGAATGACTCATTCAAGACAACCGCCGACGAGGCCACCGACCTGCGCCGCCGAAGACGGGCGCCCAGGCCGTCAAGAGCGGAGCAGGTCCGCGACCTCCGCAACCCGCGGCAACTGCTCGTCGAACACCTTCGGGTCCGTGCTCGCGATCCGCAGCAGCACGTGCTCCGCCCCTTCGTACTCACGAAGCCGCGAAGCCACCTCAGCGGCGCTTCCCGTCACCTGCATCTGGATCCCCTGCACGAAGTCCGCGGGCATCCCGTAGTTGCGCTGGCAGTACTCCTCCAGCAGCGCGCGGCCACGGTCCACGTCGTCCTCGACCAGGACCGTCGCGAACAACGCCGGCGTCACCGGGCGCGACGACAGTGCGCGGATCCGGGCCAGGCCGGACACGTAGTCCGCCGGGTCTGGCGGGTACGGGAGCCAGCCGTCGTACAGCCGGCCGACGCGCTCCAGCGCTCCCGGCGTGTACGCCGCCAGCCACACCGGCGGGCCGCCCGCGCGCGCAGGCGCGGGAAAGGACGGCAGCGAGTCGTAGTGCAGCACCTCGCCGTGGAATGACGACGCGCCGCTCCACGCCGCCCGCCACAAGCCCACGATGTCGTCGAGGCGGGCCCGCCGCCGGGACCACGGCACCCCCACGAACGCGAACTCCGGCTCACTCCGCCCGGCGAACCCCGCGCCGACGGCCACCGTGAGCCGGCCGCCGCTGAGCAGGTCGAGGGAAAGCAGCTGGTTCGCCGAGAGAACCGGGTCGCGCAACGCCGGGAGCAGCGCCGACGTCCCCAGGGTCACCCGCGAAGTCCGGGCCGCGAAGGCACCCAGCACGGTGAACGCGTCCAGCGGCGCCCGCGCGAGCGTGTCGCCGACCCAGACCGAGTCGAGGCCGAGCTCTTCGGCGGAGACGGCGACGTCGACCAGTTCGGGCGCGGTCCGCCCGGCGTCGAGGATGGGCTGGTAGGTCGGCACGACCAGGCCGTAGTTCGTCATGCCGGAAAGCGTCGCCGAAGCGGGGAATGCCCTCAATTCCCCACGGGGAATGGCGCGACCCAGCAGGATGGGACCGTGAACTTCGGAACCGCGCTGAAGGACTGGCGCACGCGGCGGCACTTGAGCCAGCTCGACCTGGCGTTGCGGGCCGGGACGACGCAGCGGCACGTGAGCTTCATGGAGAGCGGGCGCTCGCTGCCCGGCCGCGGGATGGTGCTGCGCGTCGCCGAGTCGCTCGAACTGCCCCTGCGCGAGCGCAACGGCCTCCTGCACGCCGCCGGTTTCGCGCCGTCGTACCCGGAAACGAAGCTCGACGACCCGGCGATCCGGCCGGTGCTCGACGGGCTGCGGCGACTGCTCGACGGCCACCGCCCCTACCCCGCGATCGTCGTCGACCGCTACGGCCTGCTCGTCGCGAAGAACGACGCGTTTTCCCTGCTCATCGAGGACGTCGCGCCGGAACTCCTCGAAGAACCGGTCGACACGCTGCGGCTCGCGCTGCACCCGCGCGGGATGGCGCCGCGCGTGCGGAACCTCGACGACTGGGCCCGGCACATCCTCGAACGCCTGCGCAACGACCTCGTCCGCACTCCGGACGACCGGCTCGCCGCGCAGCTCGCCGAGCTGAAGGGGTACCTGCCGCCGGAGCGGCCGCCGAGCGCCGACCACCTCGGTTTCGCCGTGCCGGTGCGACTGTCCACTTCGGTCGGTGAGCTGCGGCTGATCACGGCGATCACGACGTTCGCGACCGCTGCCGACGTCACGGTGTCGGAGCTCAAGCTGGAGACGTTCCTGCCCGCGGACGCCGAGACCGCGGAACTGCTCGTGAGTGGTAATTCGGGCTAACGGACGAGCACCGAGGTTTCGGAGGGCGGTTGAGCCGACGTCGGCGCCAGTGGACGACCGCCGGCTATGCGCTGGACCCCGGACTACGCGGCTTACGACGCAGGAGCAGCACCAGGTTGGTCACGGCGATCACCGTCAACCCGAACAAAGTGATGAAGAACCCGACGCCGAGATGGACCACTTCACCAGCGCGACCGACGACGTCCACCCCCTTGCCATCAGGGAGGTAGACCATGAATTCGGCGTATTCCTTCGCCTCGTCGGTCAACTGACTGACGAAGAGGATCCCGGTCACCGCAACCAGTGCCGCGGCCAGCGTCGCGATGCCCACCGTCAGGAGCGCTCGCGGTCGCCAGACCCCGATGAACATCAGCCCCAGGCCCAGCGCCATCACGACGACCGCAGCGGTCCCCGCTATCCGGACATCCTGTCCCGGGGCCACCGCATCGGTCAGCGGTTCGCCCTCTTTCTGTGACGGCAAACGGAGTGAGCCGGTTGTCTCCAGGCCGGGATCACTGCCCGTGATGACGTCGGCACCGGTCACCGACGCGGTAGCCGTACCCGCGCCTACTTGGGTGCCCGGTGGCACCGAACAAGACACCGCGACGCTTGGCAGAAACAGGAACAGCAAAAGGAGCAGGAAGAAACCCAGCGGGCCGGCGAGAGTCTGGGATCGCCTGGTCCCCGTTCGAGCCGGGCTTTCCGATCGTGCGGATCCCGGATCGTCCATCGTCATCGCGAAAGAATTGCACGGGCGGTCCGGGACCGGTCCCGGACCAGATCATCGGCGCGCTGGGTATCGCACCGGCCGCCACCCGTCCTGACCTGTGAGGACCCGGCGATTGATCGCCATGGATCCACCGTGTCGACAAGAGGGTTGGCCAGAACCCCAGCGCCACTCACGACGCCGGGGTGACCAGCGCCGTCAGGTGACCCAGCAGCAGTTCCGCGCTCGCCCACAGCACGGCCGCGCACACGCTGCCCACGGCGAACCGGCGGTACGGCATCGCCGCCGAGCCCGCGACGCGCGGCACCAGCGTCCGCGCGCCGGCCAGGCAGCGGCCCGCGATCACCGCCGGGACGCCGTAGCGCGCGACCGCCGCTTCGGCGCGGTCCCAGCGGTCCTGGCCGATGCGGCGGGCGAACCGGGACCGGCGGAGCCGCCGTCCTTCCAGGTAGGCCAGCTGATCGCCGATGACGGCCGCGAGCACGGCCACCGGTAAAGCGAGTCCGAGGTGGAGCGTGCCCCGCTCGGCGAGGAATCCCATGAGCAGCAACGCCGACAGCGTCGGGAGCACGATTCCGGGCAGCAGCGCGGTTTCCGCCGTGATCAGCAGCGCGCAGATGAGGTAGACGACCGGTGCGGGCGCGTCAAGCAGTGGCCGCAGCAGGCTGTCCATGGCTCGTCCTCCCCACCGCCACCGGGAGCGCCGCGCGGTAGACGAACGCGGGCGGCAGGTTGCCCCAGACGACCGAAGTGCGCTCCACGACGGCGAAACGGCTTCGCAGCGAAGCGGCGAAGCGACGCGCGGGTGGCGTCCAGGCCGTGTGGGCGTACGCGAACGTCGTGAACCGGCCGTTCGGGGCCAGCGCCGCCGTGACCGCGTCGAGGATGCGGTGCTGGCGGTCCGCGGTCATGGCCGTCCACGGCAGTCCGGAGACGACGACGTCGAGGTAGTCGGCGGCCAGGTGCTCGGCCGAGCCGGTGACGACGTCGACCTGCGGAAAGCGCTCGCTGACGGAGGCCGCGAAACGCGGGTTGATCTCGTAAGCGGTCAGGCGTGCTTCGGGGTGAAGCAGCGCGAGGACCGCTTCGGTGAACACGCCGGTGCCCGGACCGAGCTCGGCGACGTGCGACGCGCGTTCCAGGCCGAGGCCCGCGGTCATCGTTTCGGCCAGCCGCGGTGAGCTGGGCGCGATGGCGCCCGTCAGCATCGGGTGGCGGAGGAATTCCCTGGTGATCGACATGATCCCGACGTTAGGAACGGCGTGGGTGGCCGCGAATCCGCCGGATCGGCCGGCCTTCTCCTCCCCGGGGAGGACACGGTCGGGCCGAAGGGATGACGACCCGGACCGGGTCCCGGCATTACGTTCGTGGCGTGGAACGACTCGTCGTCTGGGTACGCAGGCACCGGTGGACGGTGGACCTGCCGCTGTACGCCGTGTTCCTGTTCCTCGCGCCCAACTGGGTCGGCACGGGTTCGTGGACGGTCCGCGCGATCCCGATGCTGTTCCTGCTCCCCTTGCTGGTCCGGCGCCGGTTCCCGCGGACGGTGGCGGTCCTGATCCTCGCCGGCACGCTGGTCACCTTCACCAACGAGATCTGGGCGTTCGACCGCGGCCGCGCCGAGCTGAGCATGGCGGTCGTCCTCTTCAACCTGGTGCAACGCGGCGACCGCCGGTTCGGTGCGCTGACCGCGGCCGGGATCCTCGCGCTCGACACGCTGTGGGGGTTCAGCTGGGGCCCGTCCATGCAGAACCCGACCCTCACGATCGTCGCGATCCTGCCGATCCACCTGGCGGCGTGGGCGCTCGGAGAGTTCTTCCACACCAGGGAACAACTCACCGCGGAGGAGGAGAAGCGTGCCGACGCCCAAGCACGCGCGGCCGTCGCGGAGGAACGGACGCGCATCGCGCGCGAGCTCCACGACGTCCTCGCGCACAGCATGAGCGTGATCGTGCTGAACGCCGAGGGCGCGAAGCTCGCCCGGCACCGCGACCCCGAAGCGGTCGACCGCACGCTCGACACGATCGGCCGCACCGGCCGGGACGCGCTCGCCGAGCTGCGGCGGCTCCTCGAAGTCCTGCACGCCGGCCAGGCGGCGCGCAGTCCCCAGCCGAGCATCGACGAGCTGCGCGAGCTCGTCGAGCAGTGCGGGCGCGCGGTCGCGCTCGAGGTCACCGGCGACCCCGGTGGCCTGTCCGCGAGCGCCGCGCTGCAGGCGTACCGGATCGTCCAGGAGGCCCTGACCAACATGATCAAGCACGCCCCGGCCGACGCGACCGGCCGCGTCGAAGTCGCGTTCGAGCCGGCCGAGGTCCGGATCGAGGTGACGAACACCGGCGGGCAGTCCCCACCGGCGCCGGTGCCGGCGTTGCCCTCGTCCGGGCGAGGGCTGGCCGGGATGCGCCAGCGCGTCGAGATGTACCACGGAGAGCTGACGGCCGGGCCGCTCCCGGACGGCGGTTACCGGGTGCGCGCGAGCCTGGTGATCGGGTCATGACCACGCGAGTGCTGCTCTGCGACGACCAAGAGCTGGTCCGCGTCGGGCTGCGGATGATCGTCGAGAGCCAGGATGACCTCGTCGTCGCCGCCGAGGCCGCGAACGGTGAGGAGGCCGTCGCGAAGGCGCGGGAGCTGCGGCCGGACCTGGTGCTGATGGATGTCCGGATGCCGGTGCTCGACGGCGTCGCCGCGACCGGGCGGATCTGCGCCGAGCTGCCCGACGTGCGGGTCCTGATCATCACCACGTTCGACCTCGACGAGTACGCCTACGCCGCCCTGCGCGCGGGCGCCAGCGGGTTCCTGGTGAAGGACGCGCCGTCGGAAGAGATGCTCGTGGCGATCCGCGGTGTCCTGCGCGGCGACTCGATGGTCTCGCCGTCGGTGACGCGGCGGCTGCTCGACCGCTACCTCGCCGACGGCCGCGACCCGGTGGACGTGGCCAAGCTCGACGTGCTGACCGAGCGCGAGAAGGACGTGCTCGGGCTCATCGCCCGCGGGCACTCCAACGGCGAGATCGCGGCGAAGCTGTACATCGGCGAGACGACGGTGAAGACCCACGTCGGACGCATCCTCGGCAAGCTGCGGCTGCGCGACCGAGTGCACGCGGTGGTGTTCGCCTACGAGTCCGGGTTGATCCGCCCAGGGTCGTGATCACTCCCTATTTATCCACTTGATAGGGAAGTATAGAGTACTTTGCATGACGATATACAAGTCCGAAGCCGGGGCTCGCCTCCTGCGTGAGCGCTACCTCGAAGCCCTGAAGAGCTGGCCCGTCCCACGCGACGAAGTGCGCGTGCCGACTCCCGAAGGCGAGACGTTCGTCGTGGTCTCCGGCCCGGAGAGCGCGCCGCCGCTGGTGTTGCTCCACGGCTCCGGCAGCAACTCGGCGGAGTGGGCGCACCGGATCCCGGCGCTGGCCGAACGGTTCCGCGTCCACGCCGTCGACATCATCGGCGAGCCCGGGATGAGCGCCGAGACGCGGCCGCCGCTCGACACTGACCGGTACGCGCGGTGGCTGGACGCCGTGCTGGACCTCTTCGACGTCTCGCGGGCCGCCTTCCTGACGTCGTCGTTCGGCGGCTGGCTCGCACTCGACTACGCGACCCGGCGGCCCGGACGCGTCGCCGCGCTGGCGCTGCGGTGCCCGATCGGCCTCGGCCCGATGAAGAAGGGGTTCGTCGTCAAGGCCGTGTTCCTGTCCCTGCTCGGCGAGCGGGGACGGCGGAAGTCCGTCGCCGGCACCGTGGGCGAGCCGGAGACGTCGCCGATCGTCGAGCACCAGCTGCTCGTGTCCGCGAACTACCGGTACCGCACCGGCCCGTTCCCGGTCTTCGACGACGCCGCGCTGGGGCGGCTGACCATGCCGGTGTACGCCGTCGCCGGGGCGGACGACGCCATGGTCGACTCCGCGACGACCGCGCGGCGGCTCGAAGCGGCCGGCGCCGTGGTGGACCTGGTGCCCGGCACCGGGCACTACATCCCCGGGTCGGCCGACCTGGACTTCCTGAAGGAGGCAGCGGCGAACGGTGATTTCACCGCTTGATGGCAGGATGGGCCGTATGCGGCGTGTGCTGGGTCTCATCGGTGCGGTGTCCCTGCTGGTCGCGGGCTGTTCGGGGGCATCGAGCGCGCCCGTCCAGAACGTCCCGCCCGCGTCCACACCGGCGGCGTCGACCGGGAAGTTCAAGGTCGAGACGGTCACCTCCGGGCTGCAACACGGCTGGGACATCGGTTTCCTGCCCGACGGCGGCATCCTCGTGCCGCAGCGGCCCGGCAAGCTCGCGCTGGTCCGCGGCGGGCAGGCCACCGACGTCCGGGCCGACTTCTCCGACGTCCTCGTGCAGGGCGAAGGCGGGCTGCTCGGCCTGGTGATCAGCCCCGACTTCACGACCAGCCGCGAGTTCATCACCTGCCAGGACCACCAGGAGGGCGGCAAAGCCGTCGACATCCGGCTGGTCACGTGGAAGCTGGCCGAAGACGGCGCGAGCGCGTCGAAGGTCAAGGACCTGCTGACCGGGCTGCCGGTGAACCCGAGCGGCCGGCACTCCGGCTGCCGGCCGACGTTCGCGCCGGACGGCGCGCTGCTGGTCGGCACCGGCGACACCGCGCGTTCGACGATCGCGCAGGACCGCCACTCCCTGGGCGGCAAGGTGCTGCGACTGGACGCGAAGACCGGGAACCCGTTGCCGGACAACCCGTTCATCACTTCGTCGAACCCGAAGGAACGGCTGATCTACACGTTCGGCCACCGCAACGTCCAGGGCGTCGCGATCCGGCCGGGCAGCGGCCAGGTGATCACGGCCGAGCACGGGCCGACCTTCGACGACGAGGTCAACCTGCTGAAGCCGGGTGCGAACTACGGCTGGGACCCGTCGAAGGGCGGCACGGACTCGAGCTACGACGAGAGCGTGCCGATGACCGACCTCAAGCGCTTCCCGGACGCGGTGAGTCCACTGTGGACCTCCGGCAAGATCACCGAGGCGATCAGCGGCGACGCGTTCCTGACGGGCGCCCAGTGGGGCCGGAACGACGGCGCGCTGGTCGTCGTGGCGCTGAAGGGCCAGAAGCTGCTGCTGTACCACTTGGACGCGGCGGGCAAGGTCCTGGACGTCACGCTCCCCCCGGAGTTCGACGACAAGTTCGGCCGCCTGCGCGCGGTGCGCAGCGGCCCGGACGGCGCGCTGTACGTGACGACTTCGGACGGAACGGACGACAAGCTGCTGAAGGTCACGCCCGCCTGATCATGAGAAAAGCACGGCCGTCGAGTGCCGTGGACACTTCCGCCGGGGTGGCGGATCGCGGAACATGGTTCGTACCAGGAGTTTCGCCCGCCCCCGACGAGTGTTGGACGCGGTCCGAAGAAAGCGTTCCCGCGGCAGCACCGCGCCGGTCCCCGAGCGCCATCGCCGACCTGGCGTTCGGGGACCGGCATCCAACCCCTCAAGAGCCGGTTATTTGCCCAGGTGAGCCCCGCCGTTGACGTGCACCACCTGTCCGGTGACGTGCCCGGCGGCGGGGCTCGCCAAAAACGTCACGGCGGCGGCGACGTCTTCCGGCGTGCCCGGCCGCTTGTTCATCGTGTTGCCGATCAGCCATTCGCGGCGGCGGTCCGAAAGCTTGCCGTGGAAGAACTCCGTCTCGCCGATCAGTCCCGGCGCGACGACGTTCGCCGTGATCCCGCGCGCCCCGAACTCCTGCGCCACGCTGATGTTCCACGCCTCGACGGCGGCCTTCGCGGCCCCGTAGGAGCCGGCGCCGGTGCGGGCGGCGATCGAGCCGATCGTGACGATCCGCGCGTCGTCGGCGAGGCGTTCGCCCAGCGCGTGCGTCACCAGCGCCGCACTGACCACATTGGACCGGAGGTTGCGCTCGAACGCGGCCGCGAAACCGGCCAGCCCGTCGCCGTCGCCGTCGACGAAGTCGGTGTTGCCCCCGGCGTTGTTGACGAGCACGTCGACGCGGTCGGGCAACTCCGCCAGTGCGGCTTCGACCGCCGCGGCATCGGCGGCGTCGAACACGACGGGCCGCGCGCCCAGGAGCGTCGCGGCTTCGGTGAGCACCTGCTCGCGGCGCCCGGTGATCGTGACCCGGTCGCCCGCTTCGGCGAAGGCCGCCGCGACGGCGTACCCGATGCCCGTGCCGCCGCCCGTCACCACTACTTCCCTGCTGTTCCCCATGCGCCCGAGCCTAGTGCCTAGGATCGGGGCATGACCAAGATCGATCCGGCCACGTCCGCGCTCGTGCTCGTCGACCTCCAGGAACGGATCGTGGCATTGCCGACCACGCCGTACCGCGGCGAAGAAGTCGTCGCGAACGCGCTGCGGCTGCGGACGGCGTTCCGCGAGGCCGGCGCGCCCGTGGTGATCGTCAAGGTGTCGCGGCCGGACAACCCGCCCGGCAACGAACTCGTTTTCGACGCGCAGGACGACAAGATCGTCACCAAGTACGTGATCGGCGGTTTCGCGAACACCGACCTCGACGAGTTCCTGCGCGGCAAGGGCGTGCGCACCGTCTACTTCGGCGGCATCGCGACGGAGTTCGGCGTCGAGTCGACCCTGCGCGCGGCGGCCGATCACGGCTACGAGACGGTCGCGGTGTCGGACGCGATGACCGCGCTTTCCGACATCTCGCACGAGAACGCCATCACGAAGATCTTCCCGCGGCTCGGCACGGTCATGACGACGGACGAGGTCCTGGCGTGATCGACAAGATCGCCTGGCTACACCTGGTGGACGGCCGCATCCTGAGCACGCGTTCCCGCGGCAAGGAGGTGTACTACCTGCCGGGCGGCAAGCGCGACCCGGGCGAGACGGACACCGAGACGCTGGTCCGCGAGATCCGCGAAGAGCTGACGGTGGCGATCACCGAGCCGACCATCGCGCCGGCGGGAGTCTTCGAAGCCCAGGCGGACGGCAAGGCTTCGGGCGTCGTGGTGCGGATGACGTGCTTCACGGCGGAGTACACGGGAACCCTGGCGGCGAGCAGCGAGATCGAGGAGATCGCGTGGCTGGGCTACGCGGACCGGGAGAAGGTTTCGGCGGTGGACAAGATCATTTTCGATCACCTGCGCGAGGCAGGCCAGCTCACTTAGCGCAGCCGCAGCTTCGGCTTGTCCTCCAAATGCGACAGCCCGTTCCAAGCCAGGTTCACCAGGTGCGCCGCCACCTCGTCGCGCTTCGGCTTGCGTGCGTCCAGCCACCACTGGCCCGTCAGCGCGACCATTCCCACCAAAGCCTGCGCGTACAGCGCCGCCAGTTTCTCGTCGTACCCGCGGGCCGCGAACTGCTGCGCCAGGATGTGTTCCACCTGGCTCGCGATGTCGTTGAGCACCGTCGAAAACGTCCCCGTCGAGCTCGCCACCGGGGAATCGCGGACCAGGATGCGGAAACCGTCGTGGGAATCCTCGACGTACGACAGCAACGCCGTCGCCGCCTGTTCCAGCATCACGCGGGGGTGACCGCCGTGCAGCGTGGACACCATGCGCTCCAGCAGCAGCTGCGTTTCGCGGTCCACGACCACCGCGTAGATGCCCTCTTTGCCGCCGAAGTGTTCGTACACCACGGGTTTCGACACGTTGGCACGGTGCGCGATCTCTTCGATCGACGTCCCGTCGAAACCCTTTTCGGCGAACAACGCCCGCGCCACGTTCAGCAATTGCTGACGCCGCTCGCTGCCCGTCATGCGCACACGGGTCACCGGGGCGGCCGGTCGTGCCCCGGTGACCTGCTGTTCACGTTTTGAACGTCGTCTCCCCGCCACTTACCGAACCCTACGGGACTAGCTCTTCTCCGTGGCGATTCGGGCCAATCGCTGCGGGGTGGGCCAGCGGACGTCGTGCACCCAGCCGAACTTTTCGAAGATCCAGATCAGCCGGGCCGAAATGTCGATCTGGCCGCGCTTGACGCCGTGGCGTGCGGACGTCGGGTCGGCGTGGTGCAGGTTGTGCCACGACTCGCCGAAGCTGAAGATCGCCAGCGGCCAGAAGTTCGCCGACTTGTCGCGCGCGGCGAACGGGCGCTCGCCGATCATGTGGCAGATCGAGTTGACCGACCACGTCACGTGGTGCAGCACGCAGATGCGCACCAGCCCGGCCCAGAAGAACGCGGTGACCGCGCCCCACAGCGACCACGAGATCAGCCCGCCCAGCAGCGCCGGCAGCAGCAGGCTGACCAGCGACCACAGCCAGAACAGGTCGTCGACCTTCTTGATCGCCGGGTCCTTGACGAGGTCGGGCGCGAAGCGCTCGGCGTTGGTCTGGTCACGCTCGAACAGCCAGCCCATGTGCGCGTGCCAGAAGCCCTTGGCGATGGCCCACGGCGAGGTGCCGAACGCCCACGGGGAGTGGGGGTCGCCGTCGCGGTCGGAGAACGCGTGGTGGCGACGGTGGTCGGCGACCCAGGTGATGACCGGGCCCTGCAGCGCGATGCTGCCGGCGATGGCCATGACGACGCGCAGCCACGGCTTGGCCTTGAACGAGCCGTGCGTGAAGTAACGGTGGTAGGACACCGTGATGCCGAGCCCGCTGATCGCGTAGAACACCACGAAGATGCCGACGTCGACCCAGCTCAGTCCCCAGCCCCAGGCGAACGGCACCGCGACCAGCAGTGCCACCAGCGGCGCGACCACGCCGAAGTAGACCGACAGCTGCACGCCGATGCCGCGCGTGCCTTCGATGACAGGTTTGGGCCCCTTGGGAGCCGAAGGCTCCCCGGCGGGCTGAGAACGGTCGAGCGTGGCCGTCATACGCTTCACTTCTTTCCTGCACGGGTGCCCTTTTACCAAGGGTGACCTAACCTACGATGCCGTAAGTTACGGTACAGGAGGTTCCGGCGACTGGGGAGTGCCTGAACCTCACACCGTCCTTCGGAACCGGGGTACCCGGCGGACGGGGCGCTAACGCGGCCCGCGCGCGGACGACACCCGATCGTCGCTATCCTGACCAGGATCGATCCGCCGTAGTGTAATCGGCAGCACTTCAGATTTTGGTTCTGACAGTTCAGGTTCGAATCCTGGCGGCGGAGCAGCTCAGAGGACCCGAACCCACGACACCGGGAGGTTGGCGCTGACCGACGAGGCGACCGACCCGGTGGCGGCCAGGCGTCCTGCCCTGGCCGAAATGTCCGATGCCTGGCTCGTCGGGCGAGCGCGGGAGCTGATCGCCGCGGTCCAGCGGCAGGAGTACACCCAGCAGCTCCAGATCGTCGAGCTGATGGACGAGCTCCTCGACGAGACCCAGCGGCGCGGCGAACCGACGATGATCGCGCAGCTGCTGCGCGCGTCCGCGATCGCCCGGCTGATCACCAAGGGGCTGGCCGCGGAGGCCGAACCCCGACTCGACGAGATGCTCGCGCACACCCGGCGCCACGGCCTCGCCCTGCTGCGGGCCGACGCGCACGCGCTGCGTGGCCGCCGGCTGGTGATCGCCGCGCAGGAGGACCCCGCGCTCACCGAGATCGCCCGCGCGCTGGCCATCCTCGACGACTCCGCGATCCCGAACCGCCAGGTCGGCATCCGCGCCTGGAACCGGATGCTGTGGTCGGCGCTGAACGACTGCTGGATCGTGCTGAACCAGCTCGGCGTGTACGAAGCCGCCGAAGAGGTCATCGGCCGCGCCGCCTCCGCGATCCGCGAGAGCGCGAGCCCGCACGAAATCACGCTGCAGCTGATGAACCGGGTCAAGATGCTGCTGGGCTGGGGCCTGCGGCTCGAGCGCATCGACGAGTACGACGAGAGCGCCGAGAAGTTCCGCACCGCCGCGTCCATGGCCGTGGCCGCCGAAGGCCCGTTCACCGAGTCGCTGTTCCCGCGGCGGGCGAACGTCCCGGCCGTCGACCAGGTCGGCGTCCTCGCCTCGGCGCAGGCACTGCACAGCCCGAGCGCCGACCAGATCGACCGGCTCCGGGCCCTGCACGACGGCACCGGCTACCCGGGCGAACGCGAGATCGTCGCCATCGCGCTGGCCCGCTGCCTCGACCAGGCCGGCCGCCGCGAAGAGGCCCTCGACGTGCTGCGGCAGGCCCGCGAGTCGCTGACCGACGACACCTCCCAGCCGTCGATGCGGCTGAACATCGTCCGCGAGCTGGCCCGGCTCGACACGACGCCGGACTACGCGTCCGGTGCCAGCGAGTCGCTGATCGACTACGCGAGGCGCCTCGAGAGCGAGATGTGGAGCCTGCGCGAGTCGCAGATCGCCACGCTGAACGCACGCCGCGAGCACGAACGGCTCTCCGCCGAGCACGGCGCGATCACCCAGCAGGCCCTCCAGGACCCGCTCACCGGCCTGCCGAACCGGCGCGCGCTGGACGAGAAGCTGCGCCAGCTCGCGTCGTCGGCCGACGCGCAGCCGCTGGCCGTCGCGCTGGTCGACCTCGACGGCTTCAAGGGCGTCAACGACAAGCAGTCCCACGCCGAAGGCGACAACGTGCTGCGGGTCGTCGCGAGCACGCTGCGTGACGCGCTGCGCGGCGACGACCTCGTGGCGCGCTACGGCGGAGACGAGTTCATCGTCCTGCTCCCGGGCACGCCGGCGTCCGCGGCGAAGATGGCGCTCGGCCGCGCGGTGAAGTCCGTCTCGGGCCTGCCGCACCACCTTTCGCACGGCGTCACGCTGTCCATCGGGCTCGTCTCGTTGCGGCCGCAGGAGCGGGGCGAGCAGGTTCTCGCGCGCGCGGACGCGGCCATGTACCAGGCGAAACGCGGGGGTGGCAACCAGGTGGCGTCGGCCAACTCGATGGCCGCCGACCCCGCCGCCGCGTGGTCAGGCGAAGGCCTTCCCACCGACCCGACGTGGGAGCCCGAAGAGCCCAGTTAGGATCGGTGCCCGACAGAAGCCATTCATTGGTAACCGTTGGGAGCGCCGTTGACCGGCCCGCTGAGCACGTTGATCCTCGCCGCGGGTGAGGGCACCCGCATGCGATCCGCGACCCCGAAGGTGTTGCACCCGATCGCCGGGCGCCCCCTCGTCGAGCACGCCGTCCGGGCCGCCGCCGGCCTGGACCCCGAGCACCTCGTCGTGGTCACCGGCCACGGCCGCGAAGCGGTCGGTGCCCGGCTCGCCGAAGTCGCCACGGCCCTCGGGCGCGAGGTCGGCACCGCGGTGCAGGCCGAGCAGAAGGGCACCGGTCACGCCGTGGGCTGCGCGCTCGCGACGCTGCCCGCGGACCTCACCGGCACCGTGATCGTCAGCTACGGCGACGTCCCCCTGCTGGACACGGCGACGCTGCGCGCGCTGCTCGACGAGCACACCGAGGCGAAGAACGCCGTCACCGTGCTCACCGCGGTGGTCGACGACCCGACCGGCTACGGCCGCATCACGCGCGACGACGCCGGCAAGGTCGTCGGGATCGTCGAGCACAAGGACGCGACCCCGGAGCAGGCGGAGATCACCGAGATCAACTCGGGCGTGTACGCCTTCGACGCCGCCGTGCTGCGCGACGGCCTTTCGCGCCTGTCCACCGACAACGCGCAGGGCGAGCTCTACCTCACCGACGTCCTGGGCATCGCGAACGGCGACGGCCTGCACGTCGGCGCGCTCGTCGTCGACGACCCGTGGCTGACCGAGGGCGTCAACGACCGCGTCCAGCTGTCGGTGCTCGGCGCCGAGCTCAACCGCCGGATCGTGCGGCGCTGGCAGCGCGAGGGCGTCACGGTCGTCGACCCCGCGTCGACCTGGATCGACGCCGGCGTGACGCTGGCGCGCGACGTCGTCATCGAGCCCGGCGTCCAGCTCAAGGGCAGCACTTCGGTCGGCGAGGGCAGCACGGTCGGCCCGGACAGCACGCTGACGAACGTCAAGGTCGGGGCGGGTGCCTCGGTGGTGCGGGTGCACGGCTCCGACTCCGAGCTGGGCGACCGCGTCAACGTCGGCCCCTTCACCTACCTGCGGCCGGGCACGAAGCTCGGCGAGAAGGGCAAGCTCGGCGCGTTCGTCGAGACGAAGGCCGCCGACATCGGCGCCGGCACGAAGGTGCCGCACCTGACCTACGTCGGCGACGCCACGATCGGTGAGAACAGCAACATCGGCTGCTCGAGCGTGTTCGTGAACTACGACGGCGTGCACAAGCACAAGACCGTTATCGGGTCGCATGTCCGGTTGGGTGCCGACAACACCTTCGTCGCCCCGGTGCGGATCGGTGACGGCGCTTACAGTGGTGCAGGTGCCGTGATCCGCGAGGATGTCCCCCCGGGCACACTCGCGGTGTCGGCGCCGCCGCAGCGCAACATCGAAGGCTGGGCGATCCGGCGCCGGCCGGGTACGCCCGCGGCGGAGGCGGCCCAGGCCGCCCTCGACGCCGATTCAGCAGCAGGAACCGACGGGGAGTCGCCAGCATGAGTCCGAAGCAAGGCACGCCGAAGAAGAACCTCATGCTCTTCTCCGGCCGCGCGCACCGTGAGCTCGCCGAAGAGGTCGCCGAGCACCTCAACGTGACGATCACCCCGCAGACGGCGCACACGTTCGCCAACGGCGAGCTGTTCGTCCGGTTCGAGGAGTCCGTCCGCGGCACCGACGCCTTCGTCATCCAGGCGCACACCACGCCCATCAACGAGTACGTGATGGAGCAGCTGATCATGGTGGACGCGCTCAAGCGGGCGAGCGCGAAGCGGATCACCGTCGTGATGCCGTTCTACCCGTACGCGCGCCAGGACAAGAAGCACAAGGGCCGCGAACCGATCTCGGCCCGGCTGATCGCGGACCTGTTCAAGACCGCGGGCGCCGACCGGATCATGACGGTCGACCTGCACACCGCGCAGATCCAGGGCTTCTTCGACGGCCCGGTCGACCACCTGATGGCGCAGACCGTGCTGGCCGACCACATCAAGAAGACCTACGGCGACGCCGACATCACGGTCGTCTCGCCGGACTCGGGCCGCGTGCGGCTGGCCGAGAAATGGGCGCAGACGCTGGGCGACCGGCCGATCGCGTTCATCCACAAGACGCGCGACCCGGACAAGCCGAACCAGGCCGTCGCGAACCGCGTGGTCGGCAAGGTCGAGGGCAAGCTCTGCGTCCTGATCGACGACATGATCGACACCGGCGGCACGATCGTGAAGGCCACCGAGGCCCTGATCGACGAGGGTGCGGCGGACGTGGTCATCGCGACGACCCACGGCATCCTGTCCGACCCGGCGACCGAGCGGCTTTCGCAGTGCAAGGCGCGCGAGGTCATCGTCACGAACTCGCTGCCGATCCCCGAGGAGAAGCGGTTCGAGGGGCTGACGGTCCTGTCGATCGCCCCGATGCTGGCGGAGGCCATCCAGCAGGTCTTCGAAGACGGCTCGGTCACGTCCCTCTTCGACGGCAACGCCTGACAACCCGTCCGCCGGAAAGCCCGCTCTCCACCGGGGGCGGGCTTTCCGCTGCCCGGTGGTCGGTGGTCGGTGCCAAACGTCTTGAATGAGTCATTCAGGACCTCGCAAGACCTGAATGACTCATTCAAGACGACCGCCGGCGAGACCACCGACCTGCGCTCGCCCCCCCCACCCACCCGGAACCCGGCTTTGCCGGAACCCTGCCGTCCGACGCCGTGAACAACTCGTTCACGACACTTCGCGACCACCGCGGCAACCTTTCCGCCGGGCGCGAACTCCGCGCCCGGCGGGGGTTTCCGGCGCTAGCGTGCCCTCCATGGGGAACTTCAAGTTCGGCGTCAGCCTCCGGGGAATCGGCGGCCGGGACGCCTGGATCGCCAAGTGCCGGCGGGCCGAAGAGCTCGGCTACGACGTCATCACCATCCCGGACCACCTGGGTACCGGGTCACCGGCGCCGTTCCCGGCGCTCGCCATGGCCGCCGCCGTCACCGAACGGCCGCGGCTCGGCACCCTCGTCTCCAACGTGCCCTTCTACAACCTCGCGCTCTTCGCGCGCGAAGCTTCTTCGACGGCCGCGCTGCTCGACGGACGCCTGGATCTGGGACTCGGCTCCGGGCACATGAAGAGCGAGTTCGACGCCGCCGGGCTGCCGTGGCAGAACGCCGCGGGCCGCATCGGCTACCTCGAAGAGAGCCTCGGCTACCTGCGGAAACACTTCGATGACGAAGGGCTCGCGATGCCGCGCCTGCTCATCGCGGGCAACAGCGACGGCGTGCTCGGGCTGGCCGCGGAGCACGCGGACGTCGTCGGCTTCGCGGGCCTGCGCCAGGCGCCGGGCAAGCCGCCGGGCACCTTCATGCTCGACAACGCCGAGGCGATGGACGACCGCGTCGCGTACTTCCGCAACCGGGCCGGCGAGCGCGACGTCGAGTACAACATGCTGGTGCAGCGGGTGGTCGTCACCGACGACCGCCGGGGCGCGGCGTCGGCGTGGCACGACGAAACCGAGCACCGCGCCGCGCGCAGCGTCGACGAGCTCCTCGACGCGCCCCAGCTGCTGCTGGGCACGGTCGAGGAGATCGCCGGACAGCTGGAAACCCGGCGCGAGCGCTACGGCTTCTCCTACATCACGGTCTTCGAGCCGATGCTCGAGACCTTCGCGCCTGTACTGAAAGAGCTTCAGTAGGCAACCGTGAAACGCGCGCGGCGGTGCTTCGGCTGCTCGATCTCGTCGACGTACGCGGTCGCGAAGTCGTCGCCGCCGATGTGCGACTTGCCGTTCCCGTCGGTCACCAGGACGTCGCCGCCGATCCGGAACTCGCCCTTGCGCTCGCCCGGGGTCCAGGCACCGAACTCGGCGGCGGGGCTGACGTAGAACCAGTCCAGGCCCTCGGGCTGTTCGCGCAGCAGGCCGAGCACCTCGGCGTGGTTGCCGGCCTCTTCCTTGTACTCGGCCGGGAACTCCGGGGTGTCGAACAGCCGCGGGCCACCCTCGGCGACGAGCAGGCTCGCCGCGCCGCCCACGAACGACAGCCGGACGCCGTTCTCACGCGCGATCCGCGCGAGCGCCGGCACGGCGTCGATGAGCTTCTGCCCGTCGATCGCCCGGGCCGGGGTCGCGACCACGACGACGTCCGCGTCCTTGGTGACCTGCGAGACGAAGTCCTCGTCGTGCAGCGAACCCTGTACCGCTTCGACGCCCTCAGGCACCGCGCCGGTGTTCCGCGCGACACCGACGACCTCGTGCCCGCGCCGCAGCGCCTCGGCGCCGATCCTGCCTCCGGCGTACCCGGTCCCCCCGAAAACCACCAGCTTGGCCATGTCAATTCTCCCGTTCGATTCGGCTGCTGCAGCCGATGCTAGGAACGGAAGATCACCTACTTCAACGGAAGCAACGCACCCCCGGGTAGGTGTCCAGCTCAGCCGCCCAGGCCCGCGAACTCCGCGGCGACCTTCTGCTTCACCGCGTTGGCGTCGAGCGCCGCGCGCACCTCCGCCGTCGCGTTCGGCTTGGACAGCACCTGGTAGCTGGCGGTGCGGTTCGGCAGCTTGAACTTGACCGTGCAGGACATCTTCACCGTCGCGTACGGCTCGGCGTCGGCCGCCGTCGTGCACGTCTGCGCGCCGAGCGAGTCGGCGCTGACCTCGACCGAGAGGTTGATGTGCACGACGCTCTTCCCGCCCCCGGCCGGCGAGCCGACCACGCTGGTGGAGACGTCGACGCTCGTCGTGCAGGAGCCGACGAAGTCCTTGCAGTCGAGGGTGTCGTTCGTGACGACGGCGCTGGCCTGCACCAGGCCCTCGAACGGCTGCCCCAGCCCGCCGACGGCATTGTCGAGGTCGGTGTGGAACGTCTTCAGCGCGTCGCCGGCGACCGGGTCGACGCGGAACTCGGCGCCGAACTTCGGCCCGGCCTGCGGGTCGAGCAGCGCCGGGGCGAAGCTGACGACCCGGTTCGGCTTGGCCGTGGTGACGCGCAGGACGCTGGGCGCGGCGCCGAGCTGGTAGACCTCGGTGCCGTCCGGGAGCTTCGCCTTGACCGGGTCACCCAGCCGGTCGAGGCCGGCCAGCGCCTTGCGCAGCCCGTCGGCCAGCGCCTGCGGGGCGAACTTGGCGGCGGGGTCGAAGGGCAGCTCGGAGCCGAGCGAACGCACCCAGCTCGTGCCGAACTGCGTGCCCTCGTCGATGGCGTGTGCCTTCCAGTAGTCGGCGTCGGCCTGCAGGTAGAACTGGCCCGCGGCCGAGGTCACCTGGATGACGCGGCCTTCGAGCGGCAGGCCGCCGAACGCGGTGCCGCCGCGGGTGACCCGGAACTGCTGCTCGGCTCCCTTGGTCGTCGACTTCAGGGAGAGCGCGGGCGTCTGGCCCAGCGCGGTGAGGGCGGCGTCGACCGCGGCACGCTGTTCGGCGCGCCGGTCGGCCGTCTGCTGCCCGGCGGCGGACACCCCGGCGGTGCCGGGGACCGCGACCTGGCACCCGGCCAGCAGTCCGCCCAGCAGCAGCACCGCCGCCGCCATGGCCCGTCGAGCCCGCATCTTCCGCCCCCTGCTCTGCCGCTGCGTCCGAGCACACCTCGGCCGGTGAAGTCCCGCCACCGGATTTGTGTCGTCACGCACCGGGGTTCAGGAGGGTTCTAGCCTGGCCCGGGCCCCCGCCGCAACCCACCGTGATGAGGTTGGTTTACACTCTTGAGGTTGTCTCGGCGAGGCGGGGCCCTTTTGGGTGCCCGGCGTGATCGACGCGGCGGCTCGGAGTAGCCCCCGGCTGTCGTGCACGCCCGGAAACTCGCCGCCGAACGCAACCGCCTGAACAGAAGAACGCCCGCATCCCCCGCCGCAGCATGCTGTCTCCCGCACCATGTTCGTGATTTGAAGGAGTGCCACACCGTGTCCGAGGTACGTCTGTCCGTCGAGCCGCGCACCGAGTTCGGCAAGGGCGCCGCGCGCCGCACGCGTCGCGCCGGCAAGATCCCCGCCGTGCTGTACGGCCACGGCTCGGACCCGCGGCACTTCGCGCTGCCGGCCATCGAGTTCGCCCGCGTCGTCCGTGAGAACGGCTCCAACGCCGTCATCACCCTCGCCATCGAGGGCTCCGACGAGCTCGCGCTGACGAAGACCATCGTCGTGCACCCGCTCAAGAACTACATCGAGCACGTCGACCTGCTGGTCGTGAAGCGCGGCGAGAAGATCGTCGTCGACGTCCCGCTCGTCGTCACGGGCAACCCCGGCCCCGGTGGCCTGGTCAACCAGGGCGTCGACACCCTGCAGGTCGAGGTCGAGGCGCTGCACATCCCGGAGCAGTTCGAGGTCTCGATCGAGGGCCTCGAGGTCGGCAGCCAGGTGCTGGCCGGCCAGGTCGAGCTGCCGCAGGGCGCCACCCTGGTCACCGACCCCGAGGCGCTGGTCGTCGCCGTCAACGAGCCGCAGCGTGAAGAGGCCGACGACGACGACGCCGCTACCGAAGCTGGCGGCGAGTCGGCCGACGCCGCCGAATAGCATTTCCGCATGACCGAAGACCTGCCTGGGGCCGGCGAGCTGATCCTGCTCGCCGGCCTCGGCAATCCCGGACCCCAGTACGCCGGAAACCGGCACAATGTCGGTTTCATGGTGCTGGACGAGCTGGCCGCCCGCGTCGGCGGCAAGTTCAAGACGCACAAGAGCGGCGGCGAGGTGCTCGAAGGCCGTCTGGCCGGGCGCCGCGTCGTGCTCGTGAAGCCGCGCTCGTACATGAACCTCTCCGGCGGCCCGGTGGTCGGCGCGGCGCGGTTCTACAAGGTGCCGCCGACCGGCGTGGTCGTGGTGCACGACGAGCTGGACGTCGACTTCGGCGCGCTGAAGCTCAAGTTCGGCGGCGGCGACAACGGCCACAACGGGCTCCGCTCGATCACGAAGTCCTTCGGCACCCGCGACTACTACCGGGTCCGGTTCGGCATCGGCCGCCCGCCCGGCCGCCAGGACCCCGCGGACTTCGTGCTGAAGGACTTCTCGACGGTGGAACGCAAGGAACTCCCGCTCGAGGTGGACCGGTGCGCGGACGCGACCGAAGCCCTGGTCGGCACCGGTCTCGCGGCCGCGCAAAACGCCTTCCATGCGGGCTGACATCGGTGGCAAGGTGAGCCCATGACCCCTGACGAAGTCCGGGCGATCGCGTTCGGCAAACCCCGCTTCGGCCGGCGCGGCTACAACGAGGACGAGGTCGACGCCTTCCTCGACCTGATCGCCGAGGCGCTGGCGGGCCGGAACATCCTGACCGCCGACGACATCCACTACGTCGATTTCACGGTCATGCCGGTCGGCATGCGCAGCTACGACCAGGCGCAGGTCGACCTGTTCCTGGACGAGGCGGAGGCGGCGCTGATCGCGCTGCGGAACCCGCGGCCGGTGGGCGAAGAGCAGCGCCCGCAGGGCCCGCGGAAGTGGTTCGGCCGGTCCTGACGAGTGTGAGACCGGCCACACAGCGCTGAGTAGTCCGCTCACTCACAGGCGGACGGCGGCCGCCCCGTCGGGGTGAGCTTCGAGGTCCGCCCCTTCCGGGGGAGCCTGTTCACGGGCTAGGACGGTGTACGGCAGTTCGCACCGCTCAACCCCGGAATCGGAGAGTTGCATGTCGTTCACCGCCGAAGACCTCGCCGAGGTCACCTTCGGTAACGCCCCGATCGGCCGCCGTGGCTACGCGAAGCACGAGGTCGACGAGTTCGTCCGGCGCATCGCCAAGACGTTCGCCGAGGAGGACGACCTGACCGCCGCCGAAGTGCACCACGTCATCTTCGCGAAGCCGCTGATCGGCAAGCGCGGCTACGACGAGCGCGAGGTCGACGACTTCCTCGACGCGGTGGAAGACCAGCTCGCCACCCGCACCGGCCACGCCCCGGACCTCCCGGGCGCCCGCACGCCCGCGGAAGCCATGGCCGAACGCGCCGCGCCGCCGACGATCCGCGCGGAGCGGCTCCAGCAGCGCTAAGCGGAGCTTTCCCTATGAAAGTGACGCCTCCCGGGCGGGCACTTTCATAGGGAAAGTGACGGCTCAGGCGTCGGCGTTCTTCTTGATCTTGTCCGCGAACTGCTGCGCCGTCGCCGCGCGCTTGACCTTGCCCGACGGCGTCTTCGGCAGGCTCCCCGCCGGCAGCACGACCACCGCGTACGGCCGCATGTCGACCGCGTCGCGCACTCGCGCCGAGACCTGCTTCATCAGGTTCTTCTCGGCGTCGGCGTCGCCCGCCAGCTTCGACTCGACGACCACCGCGAACCGCTCGCGGCGGCTGCCCGCGTCCAGCCGCACCGCCACCGCGTTGCCCGCTCGCACGCCCTCGACCGACGTCGCCGCGCGCTCGATGTCCGTCGGGTACAGGTTGCGGCCGCCCATGATGATGACGTCCTTGCGGCGGCCGCAGATGACGATCTGGCCGTCCACCAGGTACCCGAGGTCGCCGGTGTTGAGCCAGCCTTCGGCGTCCTGGGTGGCGACCGGGCCGTCCATGGTCAGGTAGCCCGGCGTCACGGCCTCGCCGCGCAGCCGGATCTCACCGACTTCCCGCTCGCCGACGCGCTCGCCGGTGTCGTTGACGATCTCGGCTTCCAGCCCGTCCAGCGGCGGGCCGAGCAGCGCGAACGAACGGACGCCGTCGGTGCCGCGCCGCGGGTCGCCCTCGGGGACCGGCACCGCGCGGTTGTCCGCCTCCAGCGCGTCGGCCTCGACGACGTCGAGCGTGAGCCCGGTGAACAGCGGCGCGAACGACACCGCGAGCGTCGCCTCGGCCATGCCGTAGGCCGGGAAAACGCATTCCGCCGGCATCTTGAACCGGGCACCGGCGTCCACGAAGGTCTGGACGGCGGTCTCGTCGATGGGCTCGGCGCCGTTCAGGGCGATCCGCAGCTTCGAGAGGTCGTAGGCGTCGTCCTCGTCGACGCGCGCCATCCGCCGCCCGACGATCGCGTACGCGAAGTTCGGCGCCGCCGTCGTCGTGCCGCCGTACTTGGTGATCAGCTCCGGCCAGATCAACGGCCCCGACAGGAACTCGACCGGCGTGATCTTGACGAGCTCGACGCCGAAGGTCATCGGCACGGTCAGGAAGCCGACCATGCCCATGTCGTGGAACGTCGGCAGCCAGGACACCATCACGTCGGTGTCGAAGTCGAACTCCGCGCGGTCGACCATGGCCTTGACGTTGGAGTACAGGTTCCCGTAGGTGATCCGCACGGCCTTGGGGTCGGCGGTCGAGCCGCTCGTCAGCTGCAGGAGCGCGGTCTCGCCTTCGTCGGTGACGACGACGTCCGGGAGCGCCTCGGCGCCGGCGAGCTCGGTGATCAGCTTGAAGCCGATGCCCTTCTCCGCGAGCACGGGGGCCAGCTGGTCGAAGGGCTCGCCCAGCAGCACCAGGTCCGAGCCGATCATCCCGAGCACGCGCACGGTGTCCTCGGCCCATTCGGCGAGGTCGGTGCGCGGGGTGGGCTGGTGCAGCATGGTGACGCTGCCCCCGGCCAGCCAGACGGCCTGCACGGTCGGCGCGATCAGCACCGGAGCGGCGGCGAGCACCCCGACCGCCGTGCCCCGCTCGAACCCGCCCGCGACAAGCCCACCGGCGATCCGCCGGGCTTCCTCGTGCACGTCGGCCCAGGTCCGCCGGACCGGCTCCTTCGGCTCCCCGGTGACCATGCCACGCTGCTGACCTCGCCCCGCCGCGGTGGCGACGAGCGTGTCCACGAACCTGCTCATGCGCGTCAGATTACTGTCTGGGTGTCAACATCCGCCGACCAAGGCGGCAACAGGCCCTCGGAGCCAGGCGTCGACCTGCCGCTGCCCACGCAGCCGGACGACGAGGAGCCCGGAATACCGGTTCTCGTCGACGACCTTGCGAACCCGCGCGCGCTGGATCGGGTGGTAGCGCCACGCGATCTTGACGATGTGCCCCCGGTCGGTGAAGAACGTGTGCAGCGGGCCCTCGACGTTCCCCCCGGGGATCTTCGAACCGCGCCCGATGCGCCGCAGGAGCGTGCGCTTGACGACCCGCGCCATGGTCAGGGCCCGCGGGTGGTCGAGCCACACCAGCACGTCGAGGCGTCCGGTCATCCGCTCCCGGACTTCTTCGCCCTGCCACTCGATGGACCAGGCATCGCCGTCGAGGTGCTCGAGGACGTCGGCCTGCCACGTCTCCCGCACGGTCCAGCCGGGCCCGTGGAAGAAGGATTCGAACTCGACGTACGGCACACCCAGGCGCTCGCCCAAGGTTCGCGCCAGGGTCGACTTGCCCGACCCCGCCGGACCGGCCACCGCGATCCGCCGGATCCGCTGTGCGCCCAGGGGGTCGCGCGGCCCGAGCACCCTCATTCCAGCAGCTCGGACGTCTCCAGCCAGCGGCCCTCGACGTCCTCGATCTCGCCCTTGACGCCCTTCAGCTCCGCGTTGAGCTCCATCAGCTTCGCCGGGTCCGTCGCCGCCTCCAGCAATGCCGCGTGGAGCTTCTCCTCCTTCGCGTGCAGCTGGTCGAGCTTGCGCTCCAGCCGGCCCAGGTCCTTCTGCGCCGCGCGGAGATCCGCCGCCGACTTCTTCGCCTCGGCCTTCGCCGCCGTCGGGGTCGTCGCGGCCGCCGGTTCCTTGGCGAGGGCGCGGCGGTTCAGGTACTCCTCGATGCCGCCCGGCAGGTGGGTGATGCGGCCGTCGCCGAAGAGGGCGACGATCGTGTCGCAGACGCGTTCCACCAGGTACCGGTCGTGCGAGACGACGACCATCGTGCCCGGCCAGCCGTCGAGCAGGTCTTCCAGCTGCTGCAGCGTGTCGATGTCCAGGTCGTTCGTCGGCTCGTCGAGCAGCAGCACGTTCGGCTCGGCCATCAGCAGCCGGCACAGCTGCAGCCGGCGCCGCTCGCCGCCGGAGAGGTCGCCGACCGGGGTCCACTGGCGGGCCTGCGGGAAGCCCAGCTTCTCGCCCAGCTGCGACGCCGTCATCTCCTGCTTGCCGAACACCACGCGCCCGGCCACCTGCTCGATCGCCTGCAGCACGCGCAGGTCCGCGGGCAGGTCGTCGAGCTCCTGGCGCAGGTGCGCGAGCGCGACCGTCTTGCCCTCGATCCGGCGCCCGGTCGAGCCTTTGACGTCGCCGCCCAGCAGCTTCAGCAGGGACGTCTTGCCGGAGCCGTTGATCCCGACCAGGCCGATCCGGTCGCCCGGCCCGACCCGCCAGGTGACGTGGTCGAGCAGCGTTCGGTCGCCGACCGTGTACGTCGTGTCTTCCAGCTCCAGCACGGTCTTGCCCAGGCGCCGCTTCGCGAACGCCATCAGCTCGACGGAGTCGCGCGGCGGCGGCACGTCCGCGATCAGCGTCTCGGCCGCGTCGATGCGGTAACGCGGCTTCGACGACCGCGCCTGCGGGCCGCGGCGCAGCCACGCCAGCTCCTTGCGCGCCAGGTTCTGCCGCTTCTCCTCGGCCGTCGCCGCCAGCCGCGCCCGCTCGGCGCGCGCGAAGATCCAGTCCGCGTAACCGCCTTCGTAACTCTCGACGCGACCATTGGCGACCTCCCAGGTCACACTCGCGACGGTGTCCAGGAACCACCGGTCGTGCGTGACGACCACGACCGCGATGCGCCGGGTCAGCAGGTGGTCGGCGAGCCACTGGACACCTTCGACGTCCAGGTGGTTCGTCGGCTCGTCGAGCACGACGAGGTCGAGCTCGCCGGTCAGCGCGGCGGCCAACGAAACGCGGCGCCGCTCGCCACCGGAGAGGTTCGCGGTGGGCGTGTCGAGCCCGATCGCGGTGATGCCCAGGCCGTCCACAATGGACCGGACGCGCGCGTCGGCGGCCCATTCGTGCTCAGCGCCGTAGCGTTCGAGCACGACCTCGCCGACACTGCTGCCGTCCGGGAGTTCGGTCCGCTGGGTGACCACGGCCATCCGCAGGCCGCCGACGTGGCTCACCCGACCGGAATCCGGCTCGGCGAGTCCGGAAAGGACTTCCAGGAGGGTGGTCTTGCCACCACCGTTGAGGCCGACGACGCCGATGCGCTGCCCGGCCGCGACGCCCAGCGAGACGCCGTCCAGCAGCGGCTTCACCCCGTAGGACTTGCTCACCGCTTCCAGGTTGACCAGGTTGGCCATGCGCTCAGCCGATCCTTTCCGAGAGAAGAAGAAGTATCCGACCATCCACAGTGGAGGGTCAGGCGTGCACCCGCGGCGGGGCCGGGCGCGGCGCGTCGTCCCCGCCGACCACGCGGGCGCCGGGGACCGGGCCGTGCGCCACCCGCACGGTGCGGCACACCCCCGCACCCGACAGCTCCGCGGCGACCTCGACCGCCGACTGCGCGTCCTCGCAGAGGAACGCGCACGTCGGGCCGGACCCGGAGACCGTGCCGGCGAGCGCGCCCGCGTTGACGCCGGCCCGCAGCGTCCGGCGCAGCCCGGGCCGCAGCGAAACCGCCGCCGCCTGGAGGTCGTTGCCCAGCAGCAGCGCCAGCTGACGTGGGTCGCCCGAAGCCAGCGCCTCGACGACCGGGGTGTGCGAACCGATCCGCGGCGGGTTGCCGTCGGCGCGCAGGCGGTCCAGCTCCTTGAACACCTTCGGCGTCGACAGCCCTTCGGAGTCGAAAGCCAGCACCCAGTGGAAGGTGTGCCGCGACAGCACCGGGACGAGCTGCTCGCCCCGCCCGGTGCCCAGCGCGGTGCCGCCGTAGAGCGCGAACGGCACATCACTGCCGAGCCCGGCGGCGATCTCGGCCAGCTCGTCACGCGTTACGTCGAGGTTCCAGAGGCTCGCCAGCCCGACCAGCGTCGCGGCCGCGTCGGCACTGCCGCCGGCCATGCCGCCCGCGGCCGGGATGCCCTTGCGCAGCACGACCCGGACGTTCGGCTCTTCGGTCCGGCCGACGTGCGCGGAAAGCGCTTCGACCGCGCGCCAGGCCAGGTTGGTGTGGTCGGCGGGCACCGTGCCCTCGCCCTCGCCGTAGATCTCCAGCCCCGGCTCCTCGGTGACCGCGACGGTCACCTCATCGGTCAGCGACAGGGCCTGGAACACGGTCACGAGGTCGTGGTAACCGTCTTCGCGCAGGTCGTCGACCGCCAGGTGCAAGTTGACCTTGGCCGGGACCCGGACGGTGACTGGAGGCGGAACTACGGCGAGCACCCGACCAGCCTACGTGCCCGTGAAAACGCCCCGATGCGAACCGCGCATCGGGGCGTTTTCACCGTTCGAGATCAGGCTGCCGCGACACCCTGCGGGCCACGCGCGGTGTGCGTCACGTGGCCACCGCGCTCGGCGACCCAGGCCAGGGCCGCGTCGGCACGCTCGCCGCGGACACCGAGGCGGAAGCGGCCGACCGGGGTGTCGCCGATCCGGGTCAGGCCGCCGCCGATCGTGGCGAACTCGACGTCGAAACGGCCCGCCGCCTCCGGCAGCAGCGCGCCGACCGAGGCGAAGCCGACCAGCACCACGTCGACCGAGCGGTCGTAGCGGGCCGACTGCGAGCGGGTCGTCTCGATCGCCGGCAGCAGCGCCTGCGCGGTGCGGCTGGCCGGGTTCGAGACCAGGTCGAGGACGGTGCCGCGCTCGACGACCGTGCCGTCTTCGAGCACCGCGACGTCGTCGCAGACCCGGCGGACCACGCCCGCGTCCGGGGTCGTGACCACGACGGTGGTGCCCAGCTCGGCGCGAGCGCGGTCGAGCACGGTGAGCACCGCGGCGGCCTCCTCCGGGTCGATGCCGGCGGTCGGGTCGTCGGCGAGCAGCACCGCGGGTGCCGCGGCCAGCGCCTTCGCGACCGCGACGCGGCGGAGCTGGCCTTCGGTCAGCTCGCCGGGACGCTGCGTCGCGCGCTGCGTCAAGCCGACGAGGTCGAGCAGCGAGCCGACTCGGCTGCGGCGCTGCGGGCCGTCGACGCCGAGCTGCTCGAGCGGGGAAGCGATGTTGCCGGCGATCGTGCGCTCGGCGATCAGCTCCGGCTTCGTCGAGACGACGCCGAGCTGGCGGCGGATCTCGCGCAGGCGGCGGCCGTCGAGGGTGCCGGTGTTGAGGCCGTCGAGGCGGACGACGCCGCGGTCGGGCCGCTCCTGCAGCGCGATGCAGCGGGCGAGGACGGACTTGCCGGACCCGGCCGGGCCGACGACGCCGAACAGCGAGCCGGCCTGGACCTCGACGCTCACGTCCCGCAGGGCGACGACCGAGTTTCCGTTGGTGGCAAAGGTTTTGGACAGGTTTTCGACGGTGATCACGAAGGCTCCAGAAAACGGGGCGCGCTCACTCGGAGGCGCCCGGCCGCAAGCAAAGTCCGTCCTTTGAGGACGGTGCATGAAGAAGAGGTGGACCGGCTGTGACTAGCTCAGCGGGAGCGTCGACATGCGGTCACGGAGCGGCGGCCTTCGTCGACTACGCGACGCCTGGTCAGGAGCAGGGGGCGAGCTACCCTCTTCATCTGAAACGGCCTCCATCGGTCCTGGCGGTAGCACCTGCCCTGTGGAGGGTGGTTGCTGCGACTTCGGCGAGCCAGGTCTCTCAGTCGCTCGGGATGGACGCTTCCGAGTAAAGCCGATCCCGAGGAGCGAAAGCAAGCCTGTTGGCCCAGATCACACGAGTGGAGGTGTCCGAATCGCGAGATCGCACGGCAAGAGGCGTATTTTCACCGGACGGCGTTGACTTCCACTGTGGACGTGCTACTGAGCGGCGGCGAGCCGGGCGAAGTCGTGCACGCCCAGCTGCTCACCGCGGGTTTTCGGGTCGATCCCGGCGGCCGTGAGCAGCTCCCCGGCCCGCTCGGCCGAGCCCGCCCAGCCGGCCAGCGCGGCCCGGAGCGTCTTCCTGCGCTGTGAGAAGGCGGCGTCCACGAGCCCGAAGAGCCGATCGCGGTCGTCCGACGCCGGAGCGTCACCGCGTTCGAAGGCGACGAGCGCGGAGTCGACGTTCGGCACCGGCCAGAACACCGAGCGCGGCACCGCGGCGACCTTGCGCGCCGGGCCGTACCAGGCGAGCTTGACGCTCGGGACGCCGTAGATCCGGCTGCCGGGGCCGGCCGCCATCCGGTCGGCGACCTCGGTCTGGACCATGACGAGGCCGTTCTTGAGGGAAGGCAGCTCGGCGAGCAGGTGCAGCACGACCGGGACGGCGACGTTGTAGGGCAGGTTGGCGACGAGCGCGGTCGGCTCGGGCAGGTCGTCGTTCGTGACCCGCAGCGCGTCGGCCGCGACGACCTGGAGGTTGCCGGCGACCTCGGGCGCCCGGTCGGCGACGGTCTTGGGCAGCCGTTCGGCGAGCTTGGGATCGATCTCGACGGCGACGACGCGCGCACCGGTGGCGAGCAGCCCGAGGGTCAGCGACCCGAGCCCGGGCCCGACCTCGAGGACGACGTCGCCCGGGCCGACGTCCGCCAGCTCGACGATCCGGCGGACGGTGTTGGGATCGTGCACGAAGTTCTGCCCGAGCTTCTTGGTCGGCCGCACGTCGAGCTCGGCCGCCAGCCCGCGGATTTCGGCAGGTCCCAGCAGTTCAACCACCGGACGAGCTTACCGATGGGCCATCTCGCGCACCCGGACGGTCGGCTCACGCATCCAGAGGGTCGGCTCGCGTACCCGGACGGTCGGCTCACGGTGATCCGGGACGGAACTCGCGTGATCGGAGACGTGACTCGCGTGATCGAGCGCGGAACTCGCGTGATTGGAGGGGCATCTCGCGTGATTGGGCGGGCATCACTCGTGATCGGAGGGGCATCAGCTCGATGCCTCGGCAATCACGCGTGATGCCCCTCGGGACACGCGTGATGCCCGTCGGCGCACGCGAAACGGCCCCCGTCCGGAAAGGACGGGGGCCGTTTCGGAAAAGATCAAGCCTTCTTGCCGCAGACCGGCCAGGCGCTGTAACCGCCGCGGGCGTCGCGGACCTTCTCCGCGATCGCGATCTGCTGCTCGCGCGAAGCCTGGTTCGGGAGGCTCGCGTACTGGTCGCCGCCGTAGGCGTCCCACGTGCGCTTGTCGAACTGGAGGCCGCCGTAGTAGCCGTTGCCCGTGTTGATGGCCCAGTTGCCGCCCGACTCGCACTGGGCGATGCGGTCCCACGAGGAGCCGTCGCCGATGGCCGGCGTCGGGGCCTGCTTGGTGCCGACGTGGATGATCTTCGGCTTCGGCTGGGTGATGACCTGCTCGGAGATGCTCTCGCGGGAGACCTCTTTGCCGTTCTTCTGCGTGACCTTGTAGGTCACCATCTTCTCGCCGGGAGTGCCCGGGTCCTCGACCGAGGTCTTGCCCTTGGCGAGGTCCGGGTCGTCGACCTTCTGCTCGGGCGGGGCGATGTCTTCCTTCTGGACGACCGTCGAGACGCCGGTGCGGCTGATGTGCACCTCGGCGCCGTCGGTCAGCTTGACGTCCAGGCCGCCCTCGGCCTGGTCCTCCGGGCCCAGGGTGAGCTTGTACTCGCCCAGGAACTCCTTGGTCGTGACCGCGGTGGTCTTGACCTGCTTGGGCTCGTTCGCGCCGTCGTAGAGCGTGATGTTCTTGAGGGTCTTGATCTGGACGGTGGCGCCCTCCAGGGGCAGCTCGCCGTCCTTCGGCATCGACATCCACGTGCCGGGCTTGTCCATGCCCGCCATGCCGAGCTGGCCGAGCGCGTCGCCGAGGTGGGTCGCGCGGACCCAGGAGGTGTGCTCCGCGCCGTCGACGATCAGCTTCAGCTGACGGCCGCGCTCGAGCTTGATGACACCGCCGTCGCCGACCTCCGCCTGCGGGGACGGGGAGAGCGAGTCGTGCGCGCCGACGGACAGGCCCGCGTCCTCCAGCACCTCGCCGACGGTGTCGCCGAACGAGTGCACGGTGGTCTGCTGGCCGTCGACGTCGACGGTGATGCTCTTGTTCATCGCCAGCGCGGCCGCGCCGCCACCGGCGACGCTGATCATGACGCTGAGGACGGCACCCTTGAGGAAGCGGCGCTTCCAGACCTTGCTGGTCTGGCGGATGCTCTCGTCCATCGCGGCCCGCTTGGCCTGCGGGGACGCGGTCCGGTCCGCCTCGATCTCGTCAGGGATGACGATCGGCGGCAGGTACGTCGTCTCGGCGTTGATGAGGCGGATCAGCTCGTCGACGTCGACGTCGATCTCGGCCATCATCGCGTCGGCGTCGGGGCCGAGCGCGGCGAGGATGTCCTGCTGCGTGATGTTCGGGTCGTCGGAGAAGTCGAGCTGGCCGTAGGCGGTTTCCTCGTAACGACGATCGAGGACGGCCGCGGAGCGCGCTCCAGCCTGTCTGCTACCTGTCACCGGTGTCGTTCCCTTTCCCAAGACGCCGTTCGGGGCGGCGTCTTTACGTCTGGGCCCGCAGCCGGCGCCATCGTCACGGTCCCGGCCGTACCTACCCGGTTCCGCTTCCCCGACGTGCACTGACGTGACTGTGGGCGTAACAGTCGGCAACTGCAGTCTGCAGTACCGACCGGCACGATCACGGGACAGTAACGGGTCCCGCCGGGTTGCGCAAACACCCCCCGGAGTGTCGTGATCCCCGTCACTCCATCAGGTGGACGATCAAGGAACCCTGATGTCGCAATGCGTTCACCCCGTTGTGACACTGGGGAGTCGGTAGACCCGCTCGGCAGTGGTCCGGACCGATTCGGCGACTTCGTGGACAGCTTCGCCCCTGAGCGCCGCGAGGTGACGGACGGTGTAGGCCGCGCCGAACGGCTCGTTCGGCCGTCCACGGAACGGGTGGGGGGTCAGAAACGGTGCGTCGGTTTCGACGAGGTACTGATCCGGCGGGCAGAGCCGGGCCGCCTCGTGGAGCCCCTTCGCGTTCTTGAACGTGACCGTTCCCGCGAAGGAAAGGACGTATCCCGCGTCGACGCACTTGCGGGCCATTTCCGCGTCTCCGGAAAAACAATGGAAGATTACGGCATTCGGCGCATTCTCTTCGGCCAGGATGCGCAACACGTCGTCGTGGGCCTCGCGGTCGTGGATCATCAGCGGCTTGTCCAGCCGCTTGGCGAGGTCGATGTGCCAGCGGAACGCCTCCTGCTGGGCGTCGTGCGGCGAGTAGTCCCAGTAGTAGTCGAGGCCGGTCTCGCCGACGGCGACGACGCGCTCGTGGCCGGCCAGCCGCTCCACTTCGGACTTCTCGGCCTCGCCGAACTCCTTGGTGCGCGTCGGGTGGATCGCGACCGCGGCGAAGACCCGGGGGTCCCAGGTCGACGCCTCGGCCGCCCAGCGGGCCGAGGCGAGGTCGTCGGCGACCGTGACGACGCGCGCGACGCCTGCGCGCTCGGCGCGGTCGACCATGGCCGAGACATCGGCCGCGGTGACCGCGCCGCACGCGTCGAGATGGGTGTGCGCGTCCACCACCGACACCGGGAGCCGGTCCGGGACCGGCGGCAGCTCGCGCTTCTCGTCACCCATGCATACCTCTTACTCCTTGACGATCGGCGCCCACTCCGGGCCGGTCTCGCCGAGCGCCGGGTCGAGCTTGGTGAACAGCGGCGACGGCTTCTGCAGGGGCTTGCCGACCTCGATCGGCTTCGACTCCCACTTCGCCTGCTCGCCCGCGTAGTCGCCGGTGAGGATCGGGTTGACCCGGCCGGCGATGTCGAGGTCGTCGACCTCCTTGAGCTCCGGCTGGGCGGCCCAGACGCCGGTGCCGCCGAGGGCCTCGTGGACCTTCTGGGCCGAGTGCGGCAGGAACGGCGTCAGCAGCGTGTTGGCGTCGGAGACGACCTGCAGCGCGGTGTGCAGCACGGTGTCGCGCCGCGTGGGGTCGTCCTTGAGCTTCCACGGCTCCTGGTCGGAGATGTACTTGTTCGCCGCGGTGACGACCTTCATCGCCTCGCTCGCCGCCAGCTTGAACCGGGACCGGGCCAGGTGCGCGCCCGCGGTGTCGAAGGCCTTGCGGGACAGCGCCTTCAGGTCCTCGTCGGCCGCCGTCGGGGCTTCCGGGCGCGGGATGGCGCCGACGTTCTTGTGCGCCATCGAGATGGACCGGTTGACCAGGTTGCCCCACTCGTTGGCCAGCTCGAAGTTGGTCCGGCGGACGAACTCGTCCCAGGTGAAGTCGGTGTCCTGGGTCTCCGGGCCGGCGACCGAGATGAAGTACCGCAGCGTGTCCGGGCCGAAGTCGCGCAGGAAGTCCTCGACGTAGATGACGCGACCGCGCGAGGTCGAGAACTTGGAGCCGCTCATGGTGAGGAACTCGCTGGAGACGATCTCGTCGGGCAGGTGCAGCTTGCCGTACTTGCCGGGCTCGCCACCCTTGTCGCCCTCGCCGTTGTGCCCGAACAGCAGGGCGGGCCAGATCTGGGCGTGGAAGGTGATGTTGTCCTTGCCCATGAAGTAGTAGGACCGCGCGTCGGCGTTGTTCCACCACTCCTGCCACGCGTCCGGGTTGCCGGAGCGCCGCGCCCACTCGACGCTGGCCGAGAAGTACCCGATCACCGCGTCGAACCAGACGTAGAACCGCTTCAGCGGCTGGTCGCGCCAGCCGTCGAGGGGGATCTTGACGCCCCAGTCGAGGTCGCGGGTGATCGGCCGGGGCCGCATGTCGTCGATCAGGTTCTTGGTGAAGTTGAGGACGTTCGGGCGCCAGTCGGTCTTGGTGCCCAGCCAGTCGCCGAGGGTCTTGGTGAACGCCGGCAGGTCGAGGAAGTAGTGCTCGGTCTCGACGAACTTCGGCGTCTCGCCGTTGATCCGCGACTTCGGGTTGATCAGCTCCGCGGCGTCGAGCTGGTTGCCGCAGTTGTCGCACTGGTCGCCGCGCGCGCCGTCGTACCCGCAGATCGGGCAGGTGCCCTCGACGTAGCGGTCGGGCAGCGTGCGGCCGGTGGACGGGCTGATCGCGCCGCGCGTGGTCTTCGGCACGACGTAGCCGTTGCGGTGCAGCGCCAGGAAGATCTGCTGCGTCACCTCGGCGTGGTTGCCGGTCGTGGTCCGGGTGAACAGGTCGTAGGAGAGGCCGAGGCCCTGCAGGTCATTGCCGATCTGGCGGGTGTACTTGTCCGCCGTGAGCTGCGGGGTCGAGTCTTCCTTGTCCGCCTGGACCGTGATCGGGGTGCCGTGTTCGTCGGTGCCGGAGACCATGAGCACCCGGTTGCCGGCCATTCGCTGGTAGCGGGAGAAGACGTCGGACGGGACGCCGAATCCGGACACGTGGCCGATGTGGCGGGGGCCGTTGGCGTAGGGCCAGGCCACCGCGGTCAACACAGGGGTGCTCATACCTTATTAGCCTACGGAGGGCGTCATGCGCTTTGTCGAGAGGGAGGCCCGGTTGTCGGCGACACGGTTGCTCGTGCTCGGAGTGGTGCGCATGTACGGCCGCGCGCACGGCTACCAGGTGCGGCGGGAGCTGCTGACCTGGTCCGCGGACAAGTGGGCCAACGTCCAGCCCGGCTCGATCTACCACGCGCTGAAGAAGATGACCGCCGAAGACCTGCTGGAACAGGTCGACGTCGAGCCGGGCGAGGGCGGTCCGGACCGCACCGCCTACCGGCTCACCGGCGAGGGCGAGCAGGAGTACCAGGTGCTGCTGTCGAAGGCGCTGTCCGACCCGGAGCTCAACCACCCCGACCTGTCGGCCGCCATCTCGCTGATGACGACGATGCCCCGTGCCCGCGTGATCAACCTCCTGCGGCACCGGCTGGTGCACCTGCAGGCCGAACAGCAGCAGGCGACGCTGATGCTGGAAGAGCTGAAGGTGAACATGGGGCAGGGCACCCCGGAGCACGTCGGTGAGCTGTACCGGCTGTGGAGCTCGATCTCGGCGGCGAGCTTCGGCTGGCTCGAGGGCCTGATCGCCCGGCTCGAAGCGGGCGAGTACGTGATGGCCGGCGAAAGCGGCGACGCGTTCGGCGAACCGCCCGCCCGGTAATCAAGTTTGACTAGCGCACCCGGCTGGGGCACAGTGTGCACCTCAGCTAGTCAAACTTGATCAATAAGGGGTTCTCATGATCACGGCACGCGGTCTCGAGCGGCGGTTCCGCCGCAAGGGCCGCTCCGGTGGCGAAGTACACGCGGTCAAGGGCGTCGACCTCGACGTCGAAGCGGGCGAGCTCGTCGGGTTCCTCGGGCCGAACGGCGCCGGGAAGACGACCACGCTGCGCATGCTGACCACGCTGCTGAAGCCGACCGCGGGCACCGCGACCGTCGGCGGCCGCGACCTGCTGGCCGACCCGCTGGGGGTCCGCGAGCGGATCGGCTACGTCGCGCAGGGCGGCGGCAGCTCGCCGGAGACCACGGTCGCCGACGAGCTCGAGCTGCAGGGGCGGCTCTACCGGATGAGCAAGGCCGCCGCGATCGCGCGCGGCGCCGAGCTGACCGAGCAGCTCGACCTGACCGGGCTGGACCGGCGGCTGACCAGGACGTTGTCGGGCGGCCAGCGGCGGCGGCTCGACATCGCGCTCGGGCTGATCCACTCGCCGGGGCTGGTGTTCCTCGACGAGCCGTCGACCGGCCTCGACCCGCAGAGCCGCGCCAACCTGTGGGAGCACATCCGCCGGCTGCGCGCCGAGCAGGGCGTCACGGTCTTCCTCACCACCCACTACCTCGACGAAGCCGACTCGCTGTCCGACCGGCTGATCGTCATCGACGACGGCCGGATCGTCGCCGAGGGCACGCCGGACGCGCTGAAGGCGCGGGTCAGCGGCGACCGCGTCGAGGTGGGCGTCGATCCGGAGCAGGGCGCGGACGCCGCCGAAATCGCGGGACGGCTGGCGGGCGCGCATGAGCTGTCCGTGTCCGACGGGCTCGTCCGGTTCCGCGTGCCGCGCGGCGACGTCGCACTACCGGAGCTGCTGCGCGCGCTCGACGCGAAGGACATCCCGATGCGGTCGGTGCAGGTCCACCGGCCGACGCTCGACGACGTCTTCCTGACGCTGACCGGGCGCTCGCTGCGCGAAGCCGAGGAGGGCACCCGTGCTGCGTGACACCTGGCTGATCTTCCGCCGCGACATGAAGGCGGCGCTGCGCAACCCGACGTGGATCATGATCGGGATCATGCAGCCGCTGCTGTACCTGTTCCTGTTCGGTCCCCTGATGGTCAAGGCGATGCAGGCCCAGGGCCTGTCCGAAGTGGACGGCTGGATGCTGCTCACCCCGGCGCTCATCGCCCAGCTGGCGCTGTTCGGCAGCTCGTTCGTCGGGTTCGGGCTGCTGGCCGACTACCGCTCCGGCGTGGTCGAGCGGTTCCGGGTGACGCCGGTCAGCCGCGGGGCGCTGCTGCTGGGCAAGGTGCTGGCCAGCGCGCTGCAGGCCGTCGTGCAGGCCGTGTTGATCATCGTGCTGGCGTACCTGGCGTTCGACCTCGACGCACCGATCGGCGGCGTGCTGCTGAGCCTGGTGATCGTGTTCCTGCTGGCGGTGTCGCTGGCGTCGTGCTCCTACGCGCTGGCGCTGACGTTGAAGAGCGAGGAGACGTTCCCCGCCCTGCTCAACGCCGTGCTCGTCCCGCTGCTGCTGCTTTCCGGGATCCTGCTGCCGATCACGGCAGGCGTCGCGCCGAAGTGGCTGTACACGGTTTCCCAGATCAACCCGTTCCGGCACGTGGTGGACGTCGAGCGGAACTCGTTCCGCGGCGACTTCACGATGGACGCCTTGTTCACCGGCAGCGTCGTGGTGCTGGTGATGGCGGTGTTGTCGGTGTGGTGGGGCACGCGGACCTTCCAGAAAGAAAACGCCTGATCAACCGCGTGTGTGTCACTGCAGGTCCACCCCTGGCGACGTATGGTGTGCTCTCATCTACGCGCCGGGGGCGGACTGTGACGGAGCCGGAAGCCGAACTCGGCATCTCGCTGTCCCACCGCGAGCACGTCGCCGACTGGCAGGCCGTGCGCGGCGCGCAGACCCGGTTCGTCTCGGTGACGGTCAGCGAGAACGTCAACTGGAGCAGTTCCGCGTCGGAACGGAACCTCGCCGGCGCCCAGGAAGCCGGGCTGCACGTCGGCGGCCGCCACTACGCGCGGCCCGGCGCGGTGCACGACCAGGCCGACCACTTCGTGCGGACGGCCAGCCGGCTCGGCGCCTTCGCGCCCGGGTCGCTGGCGCCCGCGCTGGAGGTGGCGGCCCCGAGCGTCGACGACCGGTTCATCAAGGCGTGGATCAAGTACGTCCGGCAGGCGGCGCGGGTCGAGCGCGTGCTGGTCTACGCCGACTACGACTGCTGGCAGCACCGGCTGCACCCGGACCGCTGGGCCGACTCCGAAGTGGTGCTGTGGCTGATCCGGCACAACGGCATCCCGGGCCGGGCCGGCTGGTTCCACTCGCGGCTCGGCCTGCACCAGCACGCGTGCACGCCGGACGTGCCGGGCGTCGAGGGGCCGGTGGAGCAGAACGCCGTCGTGTACCCGTTCACATTGGGTGACCTTCTGCTCTGACGTGTGGTGATATGGCGCCATGCGCGTGACGAGCAGGGCACTTCGGACGAATGTGACGCCGTCGCGCGCTTTCTCGGTACTCGCTCACCACAACGCCGCCCGCGGGCTGCCGCCGCCCGCGATGCTGTCGGGCGAGTGGTTCGGTTCCCAGGCGGTGATCGCGCCTTCGGTGACCGTCTCCCCTCGTGACCTCCCCGTTCCGAGTGAGGTCGACGCACCGCCGGGCGTGCTCGGCGGCGGCTGGTTCGGCTATCTCTCCTACGACTCGGCGGACCCGTCCGGGCGTTCCGGCGCCCTGCCGGCGGCAGCGTGGGGCTGGGCGGACCACGTGCTGCGGTGGTCGTCCTCGGGCACCTGCTTCCTGGAATCCCTCGACGGCGGCGGCCCTTCGGTGTCCACAATGGAGTCGCTGCTTTCTTCTCCTCCGCCCGATCTCTCCTGGGCGGCCGGGCCGCTGCGGCGTCCGCTGCCTTCGGAACACCGGGACGCGGTGAAGGCGTGCGTGCACGCGATCGAAGCCGGGGAACTGTTCCAGGCGAACATCTGCAGCCGGTTCATGGGCGCGTTTTCCGGCTCGCCCGAGGCGCTGTTCGCGGCCGGCGTGGCTTCGCTGGATCCGCGCCGGGCGGCGTTCGTCGCGGGCCCGTGGGGGTCGGTGGTGTCGTTCTCGCCGGAGCTGTTCCTCGCGCGGCACGGCCGGGCGGTGCGGTCGACGCCGATCAAGGGGACGCTCCCCCGGCGTGGCCCCGCCGACGACGGGAACGCCGTGCTGCTGCGCCGGTCCGCCAAGGACGTCGCGGAGAACGTGATGATCACGGACCTGGTGCGCAACGACCTGGGCCGCGTGTGCGAGGTGGGGTCGGTGACCGTGCCGTCGCTGCTGCGGGTCCGCCCGGCGCCGGGGGTCTGGCACCTGGATTCGACGGTGACGGGAGTGCTGCGCCCCACCGTGTCCGACGCCGAGCTGCTGGACGCGACGTTCCCGCCCGGCTCGGTGACGGGCGCGCCGAAGATCCGCGCGCTGGACCTGATCGCGGAGCTGGAGCCCTGCGGACGCGGGGTCTACACGGGCGCGATCGGGCTGGTGTCGCCGGCGGCGGGGCTGGAGCTGAACGTCGCGATCCGGACGTTCGAGATCCGCGCCGGCGCCATTTCCCTCGGTGTCGGCGGCGGGATCACGGCGGACTCGGACCCGGAGGCGGAGTGGCAGGAGTGCCTGCACAAGGCGGCACCCCTGGAACGCCTACTTGCCGGGGTCGAGCAGTAGCTTGCCGACGGTCTTGCGGGAGCGCAGGGCCTCGTGCGCGCCGCGCGCGTCCGACAGGGCGAACTCGCCGCCCGGGATCGCCTTGAGCTTGCCCGCGAGGACCAGGTCGAACAGTTCGGTGAGGGCCGTCCCGAAGACGTTGCCCGGCAGGCGGAAGACGTGCGGCAGCCACATACCGCTGATCGTCGTGCTGTGGCCGAGGACGTTGCGCAGGTCGACCGGCTTCGGGCTTTCGCGCCCGGCCATGCCGTAGAACGCGAGCCTGCCGAACGGCGCGAGCGCGGCGATGCTCTGGTCGGTGGTCGTGCCCCCGACCATGTCGAGCACGACGTCGACGCGGCGGCCGCCGTTCGCCTCGAGCAGGGTGGCGGTCATGTCCTCGGCCCGCGAGTCGACGGCGACGTCGGCCCCGAGTTCGAGGGCGAGGGCGCGCTTCTCCTCGCTGCTGGCGGTGGCGATGACGCGGCCGGCGCCCCAGGCCTTGGCGAGCTGCACGGCGATGGTCCCGACCCCACCGGCGGCGGCGTGCACGACGACCGACTCGCCCTTTTCGAGGTGGGCGTTCTTCTTGAGCAGGACCCAGGCGGTGGCGCCCTGGACCAGCATGGACAGCGCGGTGAGGTCGTCGATGCCCTCGGGCACGGGGAAGGTGGTCGCCTCGGGCGCGACAGCCTTCTCGGCGTACCCGCCACCACCGTTGAGCAGGGCGACGACCCGCTTTTGGCCAGCCTTGCCGACCACCTCACCACCGGGAACGAGCGGCAGCTTGGACGGCGCGAGGTAGGAGTTCTCGGCCTGGTGGGTGTCGGCGTAGTTGACCCCGATGCGGTCGACGTCGATGAGCACCTCGCCGGGGCCGGCCACGGGATCGGGCAGCTCGACGGGGGTGAGCACCTCGGGTCCGCCGAACTCGGTCACCTGCACTGCGCGCATCTGCGTTTCCCTTCCCGCGGTCGTTATGAGACATTCTGGCATATGTCTCACTCGGACGCGTTCAACCTCGCCCGCGACTGGTTCTTGGCTGGTCGCCGGGTGGACATGGGCGAGCTGGCCGAGGCGCTGTCGATCAGCCGGGCGACGCTGCACCGGCGGGTGGGGTCGCGGGATTTGCTGCTCGGGGAGATCCTGTGGTCGCTGTCGTCGGCGTCGATCGCCCGGCTGTGGCCGTCGTGCGTCGGCCGCGGAGCGGCGGGGGTGGCGGACTTCGTGAGCGGGTATGTCCGATTCGCGAACGAGTCGCCGCCGTTCCGGGACTTCCTGCGACGGGAGCCGGAGCGGGCTTTGCGGCTGCTGACGACGCGGGCGAGCGTGTGCCAGCAGCGGACGACTTCCCGGCTCGCGGAGTTGCTTTCGGGGGAGGTCTCAGCGGGGAGGCTGAACCCGCCGTTGCCGGTGCCGGACTTGGCTTATCTGCTGGTGCGGATCGGGGAGTCGTTCGTGTACACGGACGTGATCACCGGGGATGCGCCGGATGCGGAGAAGGCGCATGCCGCGGTGACGGCGTTGCTGACGTGACCGCTCACCGGCCGCCCATTAGTCCAATTGCGCCATTTCCGAACGAATAAAATCCGTGAACGAATCCCACTCCGCGACCGGGGTGTCTTCATCTTCTTCGTACATCAGAACCTTGGGATCGGAGTTACCGACATCGGTAACCACGTAGACCTGATAACCCTGGTGCATGCCAAGGACAAGCGACCCCGAAACCGAAGAGACGAGATCACGTACGACCGGAAAGTCGTCCAAGGAGTCTTTCAGCGGTAAGATCGCGGGATAAAATATATCCGTTCCGACGAGCATTCCTCCCGCACGTCGGCCCATCAGCGCAAGAAACCGTCGGTACTCCAGAGGCAGCTCTTCGACACCTTGACGGACTCGGACCTCTTCTACCTCATCCGGCGAAATTCCCACCACTTCACCATGACCATAACGTTCCCGCAAAACTGATGCGATTTCTTCGATTTCGCCCATCATCAACCCCACGAGGTACTCACCTTGATACCAGGGAACATATCTCTGAACTGCGCAATGACACCGCGACAACTCGCACAGATCTCCCGTTCCGAATACAGCTTGATCGTACCAGTGGCATTGCGCGGCAAGCTGGCCGCATAGGTTTCGAAGATCTTGGTCTCGGAGTCGAAAGGGCGAGTTCCCGGGTTGAACTGCCGCGCCGGCGGCATCGAGGTTGACCCGGGATGGGTGTGTTTTCCACTGACTCCCACCAACTGCCCCGAGGAGCCGTTGATTTCATGGTCTGCGACCGCAATATTCTTCGTGTGCGAGACGCCCTGCCCGTTGTTGGCGTTCGCACGAAACTCCTCGGCTGCCTCTTTGCCGCCGCAGTTGTGGACCAAGACCGCAACCGCACCAGCGCCCACGTAGTAGGCATGGACCTCATCCACCGTGAGGTCGTAGACCGGCGCCTGCTGCTCGAAGTGCCGGACCGCCGTGACGAGCACCGACCGACCATCAGCCGAGTGTAGGTGCTCGCCCGCGACCAGCGATCCGGTCGCGACCCAGTCCCCGGCCTCCTCCACCCAGACGGGGTGCCAGTCCGTCGCGACCACCGTGCCACCCGAGTCCAGGGTGACCTCGGTGCGCTCGTTCTCGTCGGTGTGGACGAGCGTGCCCACCACCTTGTGATCCTCGACCGCGCCCGTTGCCGGGTCCGTCGTGCGCACCACGTCGCCGTCGTGGACCTGGTCGATCGGCTTCGTCGTGCCGTCCGCCAGTAGCACCAGCGTGCCCGCCACGAAGCTGTGCAGCGCACACGAAGCTCCGCTCTCCGCCCCCTTGGCTTCCTCCGCCCCGTGGGCCACCTCCGAAGCAGCCCGCTCCGCATCCGCCGCCGCGTTCGCGGCCTTGTCCGCGTCCGCCAGGACCTTCTCCGTGTCGACGATGACCTTCTCGGCCTTCTCCACCTCCTTGCCGAAGGTGATGAGCGCCTTCGCGCCCTTCCAGAAGTCCGCGATGATCTCGCCGGCCTTGAGGATCTTGCCCCACGGGATGAAGTTGATGACCGTCCGGACACACGCGCCGAACGCGCCCTGCGTCACGCAGTCCTTGATGTCGTCCCAGCCGATCAAGCCCTTGACCAGCTCGCCCGCCGCCTCGACGAAGACGTCCCACTTGGACTTCTTCACCACCGCCTGCGCGTCCTTGTACGCGGCTTGGCTGATGCCGGAATTGCGGATCGCCTCGTCACGCGCGTACTTGCCGTTGCGCTTGTCGATCTCCTGCTGCGTGTGGTGCCCCTGCACGTTGCAGCTCGGGTTCCACGAGCAGCCCTCGGCCTGCGGTGTTCCCGCGTTGCACAGCAGCCCGTCCGAACCCATGCTGTGGCACGCCGACAACCCCGACGGGTCCGACTCCGTCACCGGCGAGTTGTTCGCGTACGCGTACGCGTTCAACGTCTGCGGCAGATCCGGCGTCAGCACCGGGTCCACCTTCGTGAACCGGCCCGTCGTCGGGTCGTAGTCACGCGCGCCGAGGTGCGTCAGCCCTGTCGTGTCCTGGTAGCCACCCACGAAACCGTGCTTGTCCGGCCACGTCGACGTCTGCGCACGCACGTTGCCGAACGGGTCCGTGTAGCGCTGGTTCGGCTGCAGTGTCCCCTGCGTGATCGACAAGCCGTTCGTGCCGTGCAGGTCACCCAGCATCCACTTCAGACCCGCCGACCCCGCGCGCTCGGCCACCTGCGCGCCGCCGTGGGAGTAGTAGCGGATCGCCGTCGCCGCCTGCGTGCCCGCCACCTGGACGACCTCCAGGTCGCCGATCGACAGCGTCGCACCGGTCGGGTCGTGGGCGATCAGGCGGTTGCCGTCCGCGTCGTAGACGTACGAACTCGAACCCGACGGGTCCGTCTCGGTCGCCGTGTGGCCTTCGGCGTCGTAGGTGTACGTCTGCGTGTTGCCACCGACGTTGCGGGTCTTGACCGAACCCGCCTCGTCGTAGGTGTACCCCGTGGTCGACGTCCCGTTCGGGCCCGCCGCGCTCGTGCCCTGCAGGGCGTGCGGACGGACCGCCGTGGCGCCCGATACCGGGTAGTCGTACGTCGTCGTGACGTCGCCGGCCGCCTTGTGCTCGACCTGCGTCTTGCGGTTGCCCGTCTTGTCGTACGCGTAGGTCTTCCAGTAGGGGGCCGCCCCGTTCAGAGCCGACGCCGACTTCGCGGTCGAACAGTCACCCGACGACGGCGTCCACGCGTCCGTCATCCGCTGCAGGTAGTCGTAGTCGAAGCACTGGATGTCGGCCGCCGCGCCCGACGGGGTGTCCGCGATCTTCCGGACGTTGCCCGCCGGGTCGTAGCTGTAGGTCCGCTTCGTCAGCTCGGCCCCGACCTGCGTCTCGCGGCTGACCGTCGTGGTCTGCGCCCGCCGGGTCACCTCGTCGTAGGTCTGGGTCAAGCCGACGTTCGACGTCGACGTCGCGCCGTCCAGCTGCAGCGTCGACATCTCGTTGAGCGACGTGTACCCGGTGGCGGACACGAGGTCCGTGCGCGCACCCGTGGTCGAGTCGAGCGCGTAGGTAGTCGACGCCAGGCCGAGGTCGGTGTAACCGTGGAGCACGTGCTCCTGGTGCAGGTTCCCCGCCGCGGGGCTCACGGTCTCCCCGATCGCACCCGTCGCCGTGTACTTCGTCGAGAACTCGTAGGTGCCCTTGAGCGCGCCCTCCTTGTCCGGGATGTCGACGGCGGTCTTGGTCGGCCTGCTGAACGCGTCGTAGGCGACGACGCGGTTCGTGTAGCCGGCCGTGCCGTCCCAGCGGGTCGACGACGCCGGCAGGCCCAGTCCGTGCAGGACCGTGTCGTAGGTCCACGTCGCCAGCTTCGGACCGGTCTCCGAGTCCTTGTTCTCCTGGATCTTCCGGCCGAGCGTGTCGTAGGTATAGACCAGCGTCTGCCCACGGGCGTCTGTCGTGGTCTTGACCTGGCCGGCCTGGTCGTAGGTGGTCGTCGACCGGCCCGCGTCCGGGTCGTTCTGCTCGATCTTGCGGCCACGGAGGTCGTACTTGGTCGACCAGACGTTGCCCGACGAGTCCTGCACGGACGTCATCGCTCCGGCGGCGTTGTACGCGTACGTCGTGACGTCGGCCGGGTTCGTCGCGCCCGGGGTGTAGCCGTTGGTGTACTGCAGCCGCTGGGCGGTCTGCCCCTGGGCGTCGGTGACCACTGTGGACGGTGAGCCGCCGGCGGGCGGGATCGTGGTGGTGCGCTCGCCGTCGTAGCGGGTCGTCGTCCGCCACTGCTCGGCGCCCTTCGACATCAGGATCGACGCCGTGGGCCGCGCCCGGCGGTCGTACTCCGTGACGGTCTGCGCCTGCACGACGTTGTCGGCCGCCCCGACCAGCGTGCTGCCCGGGCCCGACGCGTCGTTGTAGAACGGCGCGTTCGTCTTGAACTGGAGGCCGCGCGAGTCGTACAGCGTGTCGGTGATGATCCGGCCGCCGCCCTGCGCCGGGACCTGGGTCTGCCGGGTCCGGCCGAGGTGGTCGTAGATCGTGTAGGAGTCCGTGTAGGCGTTGGTGTCCTGCAGCGTCCTCGTGCGCACGTAGACCGGGCCGGTCTTGCTCTGGCCGTACTCGAAGGTCGCGCTCGCCGCCTGGCTCCGGGTCCGGCCCGGGTTCCAGACCGCGGTCTTCCGGCCCAGCGCGTCGTAGTCGATGTCGGTCGTGACGCTGTTGACGTCGGCCGCGGTCGTCGGGTTGCCGCGGGACGGCTCGACCGTCGTCGTCGACGTCCAGCCGGCCGGGTTGGTCGTCTTGATCTGGGTGACCGGGCCGCCCGTGGCCGGCACGAACTCGGTCTTGGTCAGGTTGCCGAACACGTCCCGCGCCTCGGTTTCGCGGCCGAGGTCGTCGTAGGTGTTCTTGGCCGTGGCGACGTAGTGCTTGCCTGCCGTGTCCCACGTGTCGAGGGTGTCCTGCTCGGTGATGTCGCCCTTGGTAGGCGGCACCCCGACGGCCTGGTGGTCGTAGGCCACCTGGACGTCGGTGATGCTGTTCGCCGCGGTCTGCGTCCCGGCGCAGTTCCCGCCGAACATGGCGACCGTGCTCGACCGGTCGAACATGCCGCCGGCGCCCGCGAGGTAGGCCGTGTTGGTGCAGGTGTCGTCCGCCGGCGTCGAGGTGTCGCCCAGGTCTTCCACCTGGGTGGTCATCCCGTTGTCGTCGAACTTCTTGTTCACCTGCGTCCGGCGGTAGGTCGTCCCGTCCGACAGCAGCATGCGACCGCGGACCGACTGCGTGTCGGTCATGTACGCCTTGAGGCGCCCGTCCGAACTGGTGGCGGTCGGGCCGCGCAACCACGGGTCGTTGATCGACGCCGAGTCGACGGTCTTGCCGTCGGCCAGGTACGTCCGGGACTCGCGCACGAAGCCCTGCAGCGGGTCCTTGTCGGTGATGGTCCCCTTGTCGGAGTCGGTGACCACCTCGCCGTCCATCCCGCGCAGGTACAGGGATTCGGTGACGGTCTGCACCGTGCCCGGCGCGCCGATGGACGTCGTCACCACGTTGTAGCCGCGCCACTGGTTCCAGGTGCGGCGGTCGTCCTGCGTGAACTGGCTGTCGTCGTAGTGCCAGGCCGCGCTGTCGGCCGGGTAGGAGTAGTGGGTCTCGACCGGGACCGAGTCACCCGGCCCGTCGTCCTCCGTGACGTCGGTGACGACGTACTTGTGGAACCAGTCCAGCACCGGGTCCTTCGACTCGGGCGGGCTCCAGTAGGACGCGTAGCAGCGGTACTTGTCCGTCTGCGGCGACGCGGGCATCTTCGTGCCCGGCACGCAGTCTTCCGCCGAGTAGTTGACGGAGATCCGCCCGCCGGTCTCGGTCCGGATCTCCTTGAGCCGGCTGCGGGTGATCGCCGCGTACTTGTCGCCGAGCGTGTTGACGCGGTTGGGGAAGATGTAGCGGTCGAACTCCGTCGGCGGCAGGGTGATCGGCGTGGGCCCCGCCTTGCCGGTGTGGGTGACCGAGTTCAGCCACGGCGCGGGCGGGGCGTTGTCCCCCGATCCCGGGTAGGACTGGACGAGGTCCCACTGGTCGATGTCGTGCGGGGTCGTGCCGGCGAAGTACTGCGTGCGGACCGCGGTCAGGCGCTTGCGGGTGAAGAAGGCGGGAGCGCCGTAGTCGCAGGTCGCGCCCTCGGCGCAGATCTGGTCGAACGGGACGTCCGGCCAGTGGGCCGCGTTCGCGGCCGTGAGCTTCGCCGGGGCGCAGTCGAAGGACTGGTCCGGGATGCACCGCTCGGCCGTGTCGAACACGACCTGGTTCGTCGGGCCGCTGCCGTAGACGCTGCCGTTCGCGAGACGCAGGCCGTACTCGACGCGCAGCGGGTAGCCGCCCGCCACGTACGACGTGCCGGCCGAGGTGACGTTCAGGTTCAGCCCGTAGGAGTTCTTCTCCGGCTGGTAGTAGTACGAACTGACGTTGCCGTGCGGGTCGACGGAGTAGTCGAGGTTCCAGCGCCACCCCTGCTGGCACCACGAGTGCGCGAAGTCGCCCGCCTGGTAGCAGTCCTCGCCGGCGTTGTTGCCGAACACCGGGACCGTCCACGCCGACTGCGTCTCCGGCTTGCCGCCGGTCCAGCCGGGAAGGTGGTTGAGGCCGAAGTAGTACTGGGTGCCGTCGCCGGTGGTGACGCGCCAGTGCTGGCCGTGGGAGACGCCGTTCGCCGCCCCGGTCAGGAGCTCGACCTTGGACCCGTCGTCGGTCTTGGGCCGCCACAACGTGTCGTTGATCTTGATCAGCTGGGTCGAGCGGCCGCCGAGGACGAGTGACGCGTTGTCCGGACCCCAGCACTGGTCGCCGGTCTTCGTCTGGCCGTTGTTGCCACCCAGGTCTTCGCTGCAACCCTTGTAGTGGCGCTCGATGAACCCGCCGGGGGTGAAGTCCCAGCCGTCGCCGATCCACGACGCCTGGTTGTTCGTCGCCGACGTCAGGCCGTCGATGCTGCCCGAGGAGTAGGACAGCGCGAGGTTCGGCGCGGCGCCGTTCGGGGCCTTCGGCGTCTCGAACGGGTAGCTGTAGGAGAAGTCGCCACCCGAACCGCCGCCGGACCAGTCGCCGGCGGCCGACAGCGGCATCGCCGTGGTCGAGCCCGCGGAACCGGCGGCCGCCGCCGCGGCGGCCAGTACCTGCGTCCGGCCACCGGTCACGACGTCGGCGGTGACCTGCTTCGCCTTGGCGTCGTTGGCCGAGCCCGCGATCGGCGTGCGCTCGCGGCACTCCGGCTTGTCCGGTGTGGACAGTGCGCAGGCCGGCAGCGTGAACAGCCGGAGCCGGTCGCTCCAGCCGCCACCGAAGGCGTTCGCGAAGCCGCTGTAGTCCAGTCCGACGTGGACCGGGCCGTCCGCGGCGCCGGTGACCGCGAGGACGACGCCGTCGAGGCCCAGCGCTTCGGCGGCCTGGTGGTCGGCGACCTTGACGTGCACCTTGGCCGGCTTGGCGGCGGCCGCGGCGCGCCCGAGCCGCACCGGGGTGTCGGCGGCGCGCAGCTGCTGCGTGGCCGCCGGGGCCAGGTCGACGTCGGCGTCCTTCGCGGCGGGCCAGACCGGCGGCGTGACGGGCGGCGTGCCGATCTTGATGTCCGGCAGCTTCCCGGTGGCCACCGGGCTCACCGGGACGCTCTTCTCCTTTTGCCCCGGCGGGACCGTCCAGTCGCCTCCGGGGCGGGCGGGTGCGGCGACCGCCGTCGCGCCGGAGCCGAGCATGACGACCGCGAGCATCGCCGCGACGACTCTGGACGACCGGCCCAGCCGGGCCCATCTGGCACTACTACGCATGGAAGATCTGCCCGTTCTGGGAAAAGTTCGGGGGAGCCGGGGAGAGAGTCCGCGGGGACTACGGGTGGTCGAGGATGGCGTCGGCGTTGATGTGCTGCTGGTCGAGCACACCGCCGTAGACCCGGATACCGCGCAGGTCGCCGTACCAGTAGTCGCTGTCCTGGCCCTTGAAGCGGCCTCGCCCGAGGAAGAGGTCCTCGAGGTCGTTCGCGCCGTTCCAGCCGATCACGTTGTCGACGCACTTCGTGCTGAACTGGTAGGCGTCCGTCGTCGCGTAGAGGCACGCCCGGCGCGCCACGGCGTCGTACGTCCCGGCGAGGTGGGTCCAGACGCCGGACTCGGCGTCCGCGTCCGGCGTCGCCAGGATGGCCACCGGGTTCGCCGGGGTCGACTCCTTCATCCACATCGCCCAGCTCCAGCGGGGGTGCCAGGTGCCGTTCACGTCCTGCACGCCGCGGTAGCCCAGGAGGTACGGCGAGAAGTTCGCGCCGTTCGCCCCGAGCGCCGTGCGGCCGGGCTTGTCCACGCCGCCGGGATCGGACGGGTCGCGCTGCTTCTCCCGCGCCGCGTCGGCTTCGGTCCAGGTGTGCTTGACCCAGGCCTCGACCGTGAAGCTGCGGTCGCTGCGGAAGTTCTGCGGGCGCGGCCCTTCGACCTGGGAGCCCCACTCGAACGGGAACCGGGCGACGTTGGCCCCGGTCTCGTCGGTCGTCATCTGGAAGCTCCCCGACGGCGTGCCGGTCACGCCGCTGACGGAGTCCGTCGTGGTGCCGTCGAGCTGGTAGTTCGCCCGCAGCACCGCGGTGTTGGCGAGACCGGCCACCTCGGCGGCGGGCAGCGCGCGGTCCCAGACCTGGACCTGGTCGATCGAGCCGACGAAGGCGCCGACCGACCGGCCGGGCAGCTTCCCGATCCCGAACGGCCCGGTCGAGCGCCACACACTGCCCGCGGGGATCACCGTCTCCGAAGCGAGCGCGCCGTTGACGTACAGCCGTTCCTTGCCCGCGACCGAGTCGTACTCTCCGGTCAGGTGCGTCCACTTCCCGGCGTACGGGGTGATCGACGTCCCCGCCCACCGCCAGTTGCCCGCGTCACCGGCGGCGTCGGCGCTGCTCATCCCGAACGCGACGTTGTCGGGTGAGGAGCTGAGCAGGAACGAGTCACCGGCGGTGCCTTCCTGCGTCACCAAGGTGTAGAAGTCGGACTTGTCCAGCTTCACCCAGGCCGACACCGAGAAGCTCTGCGCGGTGTCCACCACCGGGGACGACGTCGCCGCATACCCCTGGCCCGAGCCCACCAGGCCCTGGCCGGTGCCGTGGCCGATCGAATCGTCGGTCGCGGACTGGCCCGCCGAGTCCGAGTACCCCGGGCCGAACGGGAGGCCGGTGAACGCGAGGGTGTTCTCGGTTCCCGTGGCGTCCTGGGTGTCGCCGTCCAGCCGGTACTCGCGAGCCGCGCCGAGGCCGGCCGGAACGCCGTTGGCGCCGTACAGCGTGCCGACCTCGGTGGCGGACAGGGCCCGGCCGAACACGGCCGCCTCGTCGATCGCGCCCTTGGTCAGGTAGGTGCGGACACCGTTCGCCTTCGCGCCGCCGAGGACGAGCGGACCGCTCACGTTCGCCGCGGTCGCGGACACCGTCTGCTGGAGGGTGCCGTCGACGTACAGCGACGCGGTGTGCGCACCCGCGTCGTACACCCCGGTGAGGTGGGCCCAGGTCCCGGCCGTCGGCGCGGTCGCCGACACCGCGGAGGTGACCGTCGCGCCGGCGACGTCCGCGCTGCTCAGGCTGAACGCCCACTTGCCGGTGCTCAGGTACTGCAGGGCGAACCCGCTGGTCTGGTCCCCGTCCTGGGAGAGCACGGCCCGCTGGCCGCTCAGGTCGGCGGGGTCGGCCCAGGCCGAGACGGAGAACGACTTGGTGGTGTCGACGATCCGGGCCGGCGTCGCGAAGTAGTCGCCCGCCTGGCCGCTGAGCGCCGCGGCCTGGCCGAGCTTGCCGGTGGCGAAGGTGCCGGTGCCGGTGCCGGCACCCGCGTAGCGCAGGCCGGTGACCTGCGACCGGCCGTCGCCCTCGAACTGCCAGGACGCGACCGGAGCCGCGGCGTCCTTCACCGTGAACGCGTAGTCGACCCGGTTCGACGGGGTCTTCGCCCGGTTGCACGACCACGCGCTGAGCACGTGCGGTCCCGGGCTGCCGGGCGCGATCGCCGTGGTGCCGGGGCCGTTCAGGGCCTTCGGCTTCACCGTGCCGGCCTCGGTGCCGTCGCAGCTCGGCGCGACCGTGTTGTCCATCCGCCAGACGTAGTGGTCGACCGGGGCCGCCGTGCCGGCCGCGGTGAACGTGAAGTCACCGGGGCGGCCGGGGCCACCGCCGTACGCGCCGGACGGGTAGGTCTGCGACGCGATGCCGGGTGCCGCGGGCGGGGTCAGCTCGACCTCGGCCTCACACGGCACCGCCCAGGCGGTTTCCCGGCCGTCCGTCGAATGGACGTCCCACGAGTAGAGGCCGTCGGCGTTCATCTCGTTCGTGGGCAGCGTCGTGACCGCGTTGCGGTTCGCCTGGTTCGCGTCGCTCAGGATGTTGTCCGAGCCGAACTCCCGGCCGTCCCAGACGTGGGTGTTGGTGCTGACGAGTCCCTTGTAGATGCGGAACCGGGCGTCCAGCTGGTAGCCGTCCGGGTCGGAGACGTTGGCCCGGGTGACGTAGCCGGTGCTGGTCGGGCCGAGGACCGGCCGCGAGGCACCCTGGACGCAGGGGTAGGACCGCGTGCCGTTGAAGATCGCGAGGTTCTTCGGCTGGTTCGGCGGGGAGTTGTACTTGACCTCGAACCCGACCTGGGGCGAGTAGCGCTTCCAGGTCGCCTGGTCGCCTTCGTTCGGCGAGACGATGCCGAACGTCCACGTCGGCGAGTTGCCCTTGACCGCGCTGTCGATGGTCGAGGTGATGTCGAAGCCGACGTTGGTCGGGCAGCCCGAGACCGTCGCGACCGTCTGCCACCAGGCCGGTCCGCTGTTGAACCGCAGGCCGGGGCTGATGCCGCCCGCCCAGACGATGTTGTTGCTGCCCGAGCAGTTGCCGGGCTGGGTCAGGCCCATGGTCAGTTTCGCGCTGTAGATGGTCTTCCCGCCCAGGCCGCCGAGGTTCATCTCGACGAAGGACCGCGCGGTGACCAGGTGCCCGCTGCAGCTCGAATTGGTGTCGTAGTAATAGCCGGCGCGGAGGTTGTCGTCGCTGTCCCACACCGCGTCGCCCGGCGTCTTGCCCGAGCCGCAGGCGTACTGGACCAGGTAGTGGTTGCGACCGCACGCGGCGCAGTAGTTGTCGTGCCAGGTCGGGTCGACGTAGACGGGGTAGACGGTGTCGGCGGCGGCCAGCAGCTTCGGGTCGGGGGTGAGGGTCAGCTTCGTCCCGTCGAGTGCGACGCCGACGGCGGCGCGGTGCCCGGCCGGGGCCGGACCGCGCGTGAAGTCCTGGGCAGCTGTCTCGACGCCGGCGGAGTCCCACATCGCGGCGGCCGGCGCGGTGAACTTCTCGTCGCCCGCGGCGTTGCGGACGTGCAGCGAGCCGTCGGCGTCCCTGGTCACCGTGCCACCCCGCACCGGCACGCCGAAGTCGAGCTTCGCCAGGTTCTTCGCCGCTTCGGGCGTCTTGACGACGACAACCTCGTGGACGGTGTCGATGTCGACCTCGACCCGCAGGTCGACCCCGGGCAGCACCTCCGGGTAGGTCGCGGTCGGGCCGGTGACGACCGGCTCGGGCAGAGCGCCGGGCCAGTCGAACCCGGCCGTCGTCCCGTCGCGGGTCAAGCGCAGCAGGGGCTGCGCGCCGACGGACTTCGCGGTGCGGCCCGCGCCGGCGGAGAGGGTGATCCCGGTCGTCGCGGCCTTGGGAGCGAGCACGCCGTCCTTCGGCGCCAGTGTCGAATCGGGCGTGGACCACGCGCCGGCCTGCTTGACCCGCACGGGCCGCAGGTGGCGGGTGGTCGTCATCGTGCCGTCCGGGTCGGCGAACGTCTCCGCCGTCTCGGTGGTCTGGTCCATGACCTGGATGCGCTTTCGCGCCTGGCCGGCATACCGGGCCGCGGTGGCCTCGTCCGGCGCGGTGTCCGGGACCTGGGCGACGACGTCGGCCGCGGCGGCCGGAGGCCGCAAAAAGGCCGTGGCCGGAAAGATTCCGAAGGCCACGGCCAACACCAGGAAGAGCACGCCACGTCTGGATCTCAGCCGCGAAGAACGCACGTCGAAAGCCACGAAGATTCCCCTCACTCCGCGGCCGGACAACCCGGGCCGCGCCCAGGAGCAACCATCACCGATGATCGACTGCGGCGGTAGCGGCCGAACGGCTTAATTCGGATCTCACATCGATCACTTGCGGCAAAACAGACATTTCCTGTTGTGGCCCCGGTTACTTCGCGGTGCGCGCCGCCAGTACGGCGTCGTAAAGCTCCTTTTTGGACACCCCGGTGGCCTCGGCGACCTCCGCCGCGGCGGTCTTCAAGCGCTCGCCGGCCGAGACCCGGGACTGGACCTCGCCCACCAGGTCCGCCACCGACACCTCCCGCGGCTCCGCCCCGGACAGCACGACCGTGATCTCCCCGCGCACACCGTCTTCGACCCAAGCGGCAAGCGACGAAAGACTCCCCCGCTTCACCTCTTCGTACGTCTTCGTCAGCTCGCGGCACACCGCGGCCGGCCGATCCGGGCCCAGCACCGAAACCGCGTCCGCCAGCAACGACGCCAGCCGGTGCGGGGACTCGAAGAACACCGCCGTCCGCGGCTCGTCGCGCAACGATGAAAGCCAGCGCGTCCGCTCACCGGGCTTCCGCGGCGCGAAGCCCTCGAAACAGAACCGGTCACACGGCAGACCGGACAAAGCGAGCGCCGTCGTCACCGCGGACGGGCCCGGCAGGCAGGTGACCGGGATGTCCGCGGAGACGCACGCCGACACCAGGCGGAACCCCGGATCGGACACACTGGGCATACCGGCGTCCGTCACCAGCACCACCGACTCGCCCGCGCGTAACGATTCGAGCAACTTGGGCAGGCGTGCCGTCTCGACGTCCTCGTAGAAGCTCACCACCCGGCCGCGCGGGGTCACGTCCAGCGCCGAGGCCAGCGAGCGGAACCTGCGGGTGTCCTCGGCCGCGATGACGTCGGCTTCGGCCAGCGCTTCCGCCAGGCGGGGCGAGGCGTCGCGGACGTCGCCGAGCGGGGTGGCGGCCAGGACGAGACGACCGGGAACTACCGAGGGGCTCACCGGGCCAGCCTAGGCTGATCAGCGGATCCGGACGACGCACGCCCTGTCCCGCCCGTAGGATCGCCCCCGTGACCGCCGTGCTGACCCGTCCCGACGACGAAAGCGTCCGGCCGGACCCGGTCGAGGCGCTCCGGCCGCCGACCGACCGCGAAGTGACCCTGCTCGGCCGCGGCATGCCGACGGACCGGCTGCGCGGCTGGGTCGTCACCCTCGTGCTGACCGTGATCGGCGGCATCGTCCGGCTGCAGAACCTCGGCGTGCCGACGGACAAGGGCAGCCCGGTCTTCGACGAGAAGCACTACGTGCCGCAGGCGTGGCAGGTCCTGCGCAACGGCGGTTACGAGGACAACTACGGCTACGAACTGGTCGTCCACCCGCCGCTGGCCAAGCAGCTGATCGCGATCGGCGAATGGCTGTTCGGCTACAACGGCTGGGGCTGGCGGATCATGCCCGCGCTGGCCGGCACCCTCATCATCTTCCTGACCATCCGCATCGCCCGCCGCCTGACGCGCTCGACGCTGCTCGGCGCCATCGCCGGCATCCTGGTGATCAGCGACGGCGTGCTGCACCTGCAGTCGCGCATGGGCATGCTCGACATCTTCATCGCGCTGTTCGTGCTCGCCGCGTTCTCCTGCCTGCTGGTCGACCGCGACCAGGTGCGCACCCGGCTCGCGACGGCCGTGCGCGAGGGCTGGGTCAACGAGTCCGTGTGGGGCCCCAAGCTGGGCTTCCGCTGGTGGCGGTTCGCGACCGGGCTGATGATCGGGCTCACCTTCGGCGTCAAGTGGTCGGCGCTGTACTACATCGTCGCGTTCGGGCTGCTGTGCGTCGGCTTCGACGTCGCGGCGCGGCGCGCGGCCGGCGTCGAACGGCCGTGGCTGGGCACGATCCGCCGCGACGTCGCGCCCGCGCTGTGGGCGATCCTGCTCATCCCGTTCCTGATGTACCTGAGCGCGTACTGGGCCTGGTTCGCGAGCGAAACCGCGACCGACCGGCACTACACCGAGATCAAGGACATCGCGCCGGGCTTCTGGTCGTGGGTGCCGGCGTCGCTGCGCTCGCTCGGCGACTACTCGGCGAACGTCCTGCACTTCCACGAAACGCTGGTCACGCCCAAGGACAACCCGCACCCGTGGGAGTCGAAACCGTGGACGTGGCCGATGGGGCTGCGCCCGATGCTCTACAGCTACGACGGCGACGTCACCGGCTGCGGCGAGTCCCGCTGCGTCAGCGCGACGATGCTGATCGGCACGCCGGCGATGTGGTGGCTGGCGATCCCGATGCTGGGCTGGTCGGTGTGGCGCTCGTTCTTCCGCGCGGACTGGCGCTACGCGGCCGTGCTGGTGGGCTACCTCGGCGGGTACGTCTTCTGGTTCACCAACATCGACCGCCAGATGTACTTCTTCTACGCGACGCCGTTGGCCGCGTTCCTCGTGCTCGGGTTGACGTTGTGCCTGGGCCAGATCCTGGGCAGCGCCCGGCGCGGGTTCGAGAGACGCGGGACCGGTCTGCTCGTGGTGTCGTTGTACGTGGGCCTGGTGGTGGCGAACTTCGCCTGGCTGTGGCCGATCCTGAACGGCATCGCGATCACCACGGGCCAGTGGGAGGCCGAGCGCTGGCTGCCGTCCTGGCGGTAGCTCACCCAGAACTGGGCGCGCAGCTTGCAGTGTCTTGAATGAGTCATTCAAGACGTCCGACGACTTGAATGACTCATTCAAGACCTTCGGCGAGCCCCGCGGTGACGCTGGAGGCTGCGGTACTGGTGCCGGCTCAGCCCGCGAAATACGCCCCCGGCGTGACGCCGACCGCCCGCCGGAAGGCCGCGACGAACGCGCTCGCCGAGCTGTAGCCCACCCGGTGCGCCACCCCCTCCAGCGGCGCGCCCTGCGCCAGCAACGGCAGCGACGCACGCAGCCGCACCTGCGTGCGCCACGTCCCGAACGGCATCCGGCACTCCCGGACGAAGATCCGCGCCAGTGTCCGTTCCGCCGCTCCGACGTCCCGTCCGAACTCCGCCAGGCTCCGCGGGTCCGCCGGGTTCGCCAGCACCGCCGTCTCGACGTCGCGGGCGCGCGGGTCGGCCGGGGACGGCACCACGATCGGGACCACGTCCAGGGGCTCCAGCAGGTCGAACGCCACCGCCTCGGCCCGCAGCCGCGCCGCCGGGGCCACGCTGTCGCCGGTCAGGTACTCGAGGAGCTCGCGCAGCAGCGGGCGGACGACCACCATCCGGGGCACGGGCCACGACACCGGGGACAGCGCGGGCTCGGCGTAGATGCCGCGCAGCGCCGCCCGGCCGAGCGCGCCCGTGCGGTGCTGGACGCCCGCCGGGATCCACAGCGCGCGGGTCGGCGGGAGGACCCAGCCCGCGTCGCCCGCCTTCACCGCGACGACCCCGCGGGCCGACCAGACCAGCTGGTGCACCGGGTGCTCGTGCTCGGGGAACCAGGTGCCGGCGGGCAGGTCGACCTCGCCGAGGAGCATGGCGCCGGATTGACTGTTTCGCGACATCGATTGGCAGGCTATCGGCTATCGGTCACCCGTGGGGCGCTCTAGCGTCGGACGCATGCCGATGAACCTGATCCACCGCAAGATCTGCAGTTCGGAGAAGTGGGCTGCCACCGTCGAGGAGCGCCTGGCGCCGTGGCTCGCGGAGCGTGACCTGGGCGATGACGTGCTCGAGATCGGACCGGGGTTCGGCGCCACGACGAAGGTGCTGCTCGACGTCGTCCCGAAGCTGACGGTCCTGGAGATCGACCACGCGTCGACCGAGCTGCTGCGGGCGAAGTACGGCGACCGCGCGGAGGTCGTCGAGGGCAGCGGCGCGGAGATGCCCTTCGAGGACGGCCGGTTCTCGGCCGTCGTGTGCTTCACGATGTTGCACCACGTGCCGACGTCCCGGCTGCAGGACGCGATCTTCGCGGAGGCCGCGCGGGTCCTGCGCCCGGGCGGCACGTACTGCGGCAGCGACGGCCAGCTCAACCTCCGCTTCCGCCTCTTGCACATCGGCGACACGATGAACGTCATCGACGCGGAGACCTTCCCGGGACGGCTCGAGAAGGCGGGGTTCGAGCAGGTCAGCGTGGACCTGCGGCCGAAGGAGCTGGTGATCTTCTCGGCCGTCAAGCCCGGCAGCCCTTCAACCTGAACGATCTCCGCTTTCAGCGACGCGGTGGCGAGGTTCAGACTTGCGAAGCCGCCTAACTCACAAGCCGTGCTAAGTCAGCCGGCAATCCGTTCCACAGACCGGGCAGAAGGCGCGTTTGGCCGACGAGGTCACCTCGAGGCCGCACGCGAGGCAGGAACCCTGTTCCCGGTTCGCCGGTTCCCCGCCGAAGCCGCCGTCGTAGTAGTCCCGGTCGGGCCAGGCGACGATCTCGACGACCGGGGGCAGGTCATCGCGGGCAGGCACCGGTGAGACCTCGGCGAGGCACAGCGTGCTCGGCATGACGACGTCGCGCTCGTCGTGCCCGGGCAGGACCCGGCGGAGCACATCCACCAGCTCGACCAAGGACAGCCGCGACAACTCCTGCGCCAGGGCTGCCCGCTCGCCGTCCGTGGTCACCGGCGAGGCAGCTGGTTCCCCGGCTGACGCGGCACCACCCGCGTCACCGGGCCGTCGGCCGACTTGCCGGCCCGCGACAGCCAGCCCTCGACCTCACGCCGCACGGCGCTCAACGTCGGACGCCGCCGAGGCTCCGGGTCCAGCGAAGCCGCCAGCAGCCGGGCGTGGGCACTCCGCTGCGGAAGCCGGGACACCGGTTCCGCCCGGGCCGCGGCCATCAGCGCCGCCATCGGCGTCTCGCGGGTGCCGCGCGGAGGCTGGCCCGACAGCGCGTAGCTGATCGTCGCCGCCAGCTGCCACGCGTCCGATGCCGGGGATGCCGTCGCGCCCATTGCCTGCTCGGGAGCCACGAAGTCGGGCGTGCCGATCATCATGCCGGTCGCCGTCATCTTCGAGTCGCCCTGGCTGCGGGCGATGCCGAAGTCGATCAGGTGGGCCAGGCCGCTCGGGTCGAGGATGACGTTCGACGGCTTGATGTCGCGGTGCAGGACGCCCTTGTCGTGCGCCGCCGCCAGCGCGCCCGCCATCGTGGCCCACAGGCGGCCGGCCGCGACGTCGTCGAGCGGGCCCTGGCCGTCGACCAGCTCGGCCAGCGGACGGCCCTCGAGGTACTCCATGACCAGCGCGAGCCCGTCCGGCTCCTCGGCCAGGTCGTACACCTTGACGCAGTTCGGGTGGCTGACCACGGCCAGCGCGCGGGCCTCGCGCTGCATGCGCTCGGCGGTGTCGCGGTCCGGCGCGTGCGCGATCTTCAGCGCGACCGTGCGGTTGAGCTGGGTGTCGACGGCCTGCCAGACCGTGCCGAACCCACCCGCGCCGAGCTGCTTGACGCGCCGGTAGCGGCTGCCGCCGGCGTTGCGCGAGCCGGGCGGCGGCGGGATCGGGCCCGGCGCGGCAGCCAGCGCACCGGCCATCGGCGGCGGCTCCGGCGCGGCCGCCAGGGCCGTCTTGGGATACGGGCGGTTGATGGGAGGCGGGGGCGGCGGCGGGGTCGGGCGCGGCTGGACCTGCGACGGCGGCGGCCCCTGCGGCTCCTGGTCACGGCGCGGCGGCACGTCGGGCCGGTTGATGACCGACCACGGCGGCGGCCCGACCATCGCGACCGGGATCAGGCCCAGCACGCTGAACGGCAGGAAGCCCAGCCAGAAGTGCAGCGCGGTATTCGCCTCCATGCCGACGCTGAACACCAGCATCGCGGCGAACGGGATCCAGAAGAACCGCGACGGCCACTTCGGGCCCCGGCGGAAGGCGGTGCGGCCCTGCAGCATGACGAACAGCAGCGAGCCGGCGCCCAGCACGACGAACGCCAGCAGGTAGACGAAGAACGGCATGTCCTTGCCGCTCTGCGAAGACAGCACGTCGAAGACGGTCTGGCCGCCGCCGAGGTACTCCCGCTGGTTGTCCACCCAGCAGCCGCCGGCGCTGTTGAGCGTCGAGAGTTCGGCCTGGGACAGCCCGGTCTTCTCCTTGGCGTACGCCGCCTGGAAGACCCCCGACACGCCGATGGCCAGCAGCCACGGCAGCACCAGGGTGCTGAACAGCCCGATCGCGCCGAAGACCGACAGCGTCGTGACGTCGTAGCGGTTGCCCGTGCCCTTCCGGATGATCGACACCGCCAGCGCGCCGATCGGCGGCAGCAGTGCGACGAGCGCGCCGGCCGCACTCGTGGCCCAGACCCAGTCGCCGGGGCAGAAGCCCGGGCCGAACAAGGAATGGGCTAGCGAGAGCAACGCGCTCGCGAGTCCGTTCACCGCCGGGCTCCCCTCACTGTCCGTGTTCACTACGTACCATCACGCGGCGTTTTCCCGCGGTCCAGCTTAGGACGCAGCCGGCCGCCATGAGGTTGCCGGGTCTTCAGGGTGCCCGGAATCCGGCGCGCCCGCCGCCCGCGCGTCATGATGGGGGCCGGCGAGACGTTCGACGCGAAGGAGCGGGGCATGGGCGCGTACTCCGAGGCCTACCGGCGGAGCCTGGCCGATCCGGAGGCGTTCTGGCTGGAAGCGGCCAAGTCGATCAGCTGGACGAAACCCCCGCGGCGGGCGCTGGACGACTCCCGGCCGCCCTTCTACCGCTGGTTCCCGGACGCCGAACTGAACACGTCGTACAACGCGCTCGACCGGCACGTCGAGGCCGGCCGCGGCGGCCAGGCCGCACTGATCTGGGACTCTCCCGTGACCGGACAGCAACGCACCTACACCTACGAAGAGCTGCGGGACACGGTCGCGCGGTTCGCCGGTGCGCTCAGCTCCCTCGGAGTCACGAAGGGTGACCGCGTCATCGTCTACCTGCCGATGGTGCCCGAAGCCGCGATCGCGATGCTCGCTTGCTCGCGGATCGGCGCGGTGCACTCCGTGGTCTTCGGCGGGTTCGCGCCCAAGGAGCTCGCGGCGCGGATCGAGGACGCGAAGCCGAAGGTGATCCTGGCGGCGTCCTGCGGCATCGAGCCGACGCGGGTGGTCGAGTACAAGCCGATCATCGACGGTGCGCTCGCGATGACCGAGCACCAGCCCGACCACGTCGTCGTGCTGCAGCGCGAGCAGGCGCCGGCCGAGCTGACCGGCCGCGACCTCGACTGGCGCGAGCTCGCGGCGAACGCCACCCCGGCCGAGCCGGTGCCGGTCGCGGCCACCGACCCGCTCTACATCCTCTACACGTCCGGGACCACCGGAAAGCCCAAGGGCGTCGTGCGCGACACCGGCGGTCACGCCGTCGCGCTCGCCTACTCGATGGACGCCGTCTACGACATCCACGCGGGCGACATCTGGTGGACGGCGTCCGACGTCGGCTGGGTCGTCGGGCACTCCTACATCGTGTACGCGCCGCTGCTGGCCGGCGCGACGACCGTGCTCTACGAGGGCAAGCCGGTCGGGACGCCGGACGCGGGCGCGTTCTGGCGGGTCATCGCCGAGCACGGCGTCCAGGCGCTGTTCACCGCGCCGACCGCGCTGCGGGCGATCAAGAAGCTCGACCCGGACGCCCGCGAGCTGGACAAGTACGACCTCAAGGCGTTCAAGACGCTGTTCATGGCCGGCGAGCGGCTGGACCCGGAGACCTACCACTGGGCGCACGCGAAGCTCGGCACGCCGGTGATCGACCACTGGTGGCAGACCGAGACCGGCTGGGCGATCGCGGCCAACCCGCGCGGCCTCGAGCCGATGGAGGTGAAGGCCGGCTCCGCGACCAAGCCCGTCCCCGGCTGGGACGTCCGGATCCTCGACCAGGCCGGCGACGAGCTGCCGGCCGGGCGCGAAGGCGCCATCACGGTCAAGCTGCCGCTGCCGCCGGGATCGCTGCCGACGCTGTGGGGCGACGACGAGCGCTACCGCGAGGCCTACCTTTCGCGCTACGACGGCTTCTACCTGACCGGCGACTCCGGCTACCTCGACGAAGACGGCTACCTGTTCGTCATGGGCCGCACCGACGACGTCATCAACGTCGCCGGGCACCGGCTGTCGACCGGGTCGATGGAAGCCGTGCTGGCCGCGCACCCGGCCGTCGCCGAGTGCGCCGTCATCGGCGTCGCCGACCAGCTCAAGGGCCAGCTGCCCCGCGGGTTCGTCGTGCTCAAGGCGGGCGAGGACATCCCCGAGGACAAGCTGCGCGACGAGCTCGTGGCCATGGTCCGCCGGGACATCGGGCCGGTCGCGGCGTTCCGCGATGTGTCCATTGTGGACGCGCTGCCGAAGACGCGGTCCGGGAAGATCCTGCGCAAGACCATGCGCGCGATCGCCGACGGACGGGACGAAGCCGTGCCCTCGACGATCGAGGACCCGGCGGTGCTGGACGCGATCCGGGCCGCGCTACGCACTTCGTAAAGTATTGTTCCAAATGCACCTGCTGGTCTGTACCTTTGTGAGGAGTCCCCGACCGGAGGTGCCCTGATGCGCTTGTCCAGAGCCGTCTCGACCGCGGCGATCGTGAGTCTGACGGCAGTCGGCCTGCCCGCTGCCGCGGCGGCTTCCCCAGCCGCCGCTCCGGAACGCAGCGTGACCGACGTCGTCCCGGCGCCCGTGTCGGCGAAGGCCGACCCGCGGGGCGATTTCAAGCTCACGCCGTTCACGGTGATCAGCGCCGACCGCGGCGCCGGCCAGGTCGCGGACTACCTGCGCGGCCTGCTCCGCCTGGCCACCGGCTACCCGCTGCCGGTCGTGCCGCGCTCGTGGGGCGCGCCCGCGATCTCGCTGCAGCTCGGCCACGACGCCCGGATCGGCACCGAGGGTTACGAGCTGAAGGTCGCCCACGACGGCGTCTCGCTGAAGGCCAACACCGCGGACGGGCTCTTCGAAGGCGTCCAGTCACTGCGGCAGCTGCTGCCGTCGGCGATCGACGCGAAGCGCGTCCAGCACCGGACGTGGACGGTCGCCGGCGGCTCGATCCTCGACTACCCGCGCTTCGGCGAGCGCGGCGCGATGCTCGACGTCGCCCGGCACTTCTTCCAGCCGGACCAGGTCAAGCTGTACATCGACCAGATCTCCCAGTACAAGATCAACACCCTGCACCTGCACCTGGCCGACGACCAGGGCTGGCGCATCGAGATCAAGAGCTGGCCGAAGCTCGCGACGGTCGGCGGCAAGACGGCGGTCGACGGCGACCCGGGCGGCTACTACACGCAGAAGCAGTACAAGGACATCGTCGCGTACGCGGCTTCACGGCACATCACCGTGATCCCGGAGATCGACATGCCGGGTCACACGAACGCGGCGCAGTCGACGTACGCCGAGCTGAACTGCGACGGCAAGGCCGTCCCGGTGCGCACGGACACCGAGGTCGGCTACAGCTCGCTGTGCATCTCGTCGCCGATCACGTACAAGTTCGTCGACGACGTCGTGCGCGAACTGGCGGCGATCACGCCGGGCCAGTACCTGCACATCGGCGGCGACGAGGCCCACGCGACGCCGCCCGCGGACTACCTGACCTTCCAGCAGAAGGTGCAGCCGATCGTCGCCAAGTACGGCAAGAAGGTCACCGGCTGGCACGAGATCGCGAAGTCCACGCTGCCGGTGTCGGCCGTCCCGCAGTACTGGGACTTCGGCGGGGACAACGAGTCCGTCGCGGCCGCCGCGGCCCGGGGCAACAAGATCCTGATGTCGCCGGCGAACTACGCGTACTTGGACATGAAGTACAACCCCGAGACCCCGCTGGGCCAGGACTGGGCCGCACTGGTCGAGGTCAAGGACGGGTACAGCTGGGACCCGGCTTCGCTGGTGACCGGCGTCGGCGAGAAGCAGGTCGCGGGCGTCGAGGCACCGCTGTGGACGGAGACGATCCGGACGAGCGACGACATCGAGTACATGGCGTTCCCGCGGCTGCCCGGCATCGCGGAGATCGGCTGGTCCCCGAAGTCGACGCACAACTGGGACGCCTACCGGCTGCGCCTGGCCAAGCAGGCCCCGCGGTGGACCACGCAGGGCATCGACTTCTACCGCAGCCCGCAGGTCGACTGGAAGTAGCCCGTCGTGAGTGAGAAACAGGGTTAGAACCCTGTGCCATGTTTCAGGACATCGTGAACAGGTATGTCTCACGACATCGTGGACAGTTTCGGGTTGATGAGACGTTGGTAGCGTACCGACCGGTCTAGCGTCAGCTGGCGGG
>NZ_JAPZLD010000046.1:0-88127 GCF_030182635.1 Amycolatopsis ponsaeliensis | reverse complement strand
ACGCTACCAACGTCTCATCAACCCGAAACTGTCCACGATGTCGTGAGACATACCTGTTCACGATGTCCTGAAACATGGCACAGGGTTCTAACCCTGTTTCTCACTCACGACCGGCGGTAGGGCGCACCAGGCCGGACTCGTAAGCCGCGATCACCAACTGTGCTCGATCACGGGCCGCCAGCTTGTGCAGCAGCCTCCCGATATGGGTCTTCACCGTCGCGATCCCCAAATGCAGCCGCGCGGCTATCTCGTCGTTCGACAACCCCCGCGCGATCAGCGCCAGCACCTCCTGCTCGCGCGCCGTCACACCTTCCAGTTGCTTCACCGGGCCAGTCGGCAGCCGCGCGAACTCCGACACCAGCCGACGCGTCACCGATGGCGCCAACAACGCATCCCCCGAAGCCACGATCTCGATCGCCGCCAGCAGGTCCGCCGGTCGCGTGTCCTTCAGGAGAAACCCGCTCGCGCCCGCGCGCAAAGCCGCGTACACGTACTCGTCCAGGTCGAACGTCGTCAACATCAGCACCCGGACCTCCGACGAAGCGCAGATCAGGCGCGTCGCCTCGATGCCGTCCATCGACGGCATCCGGACGTCCATCAGCACGACGTCCGGCTTCTCGCGCCGCGCCACCGCCACCGCCTCGACACCGTCCGAGGCTTCGCCGACCACCTCCAGGCCCGGGGCACTGTCCACCAGCACCCGGAAACTGCCGCGCAGCAGCGCCTGGTCGTCGGCGATCAGGACGCGGGTCATCGGACCACCGCCGTCTCGTAGGGCAGGCGCGCGAACACGCGGAAGCCAGGATCGCAAGCGCCCGCCGAGAAGTCGCCGCCGTAGACCGCCACGCGCTCGCGCATGCCGATCAAGCCGTGGCCCGGGGTTGCCGAGCCGCCGCGGCCGTCGTCGCGGACCTCGATGCTCACTTCCCCCTCGCCGCCCGTGACGCGGATGCGGCACGTCGTCGCGCTCGCGTGCTTGACCACGTTGGTCAGCGCCTCCTGCACGATCCGGTACACCGACTGGCCGACGCCGCCCGGCAGCTCGTCGAGACCGTCGACCGCCAGATCCACCGACGGGCCCGCCTGCTCCGCGCGTTCGGCGAGCGCGCGCAGGTCGGCAAGCGTCGGGGCGGGGGCCAGCGCTGGGACGCCGGTGCCGTCGCGCAGCACGCCCAGCATCCGGCGCAGCTCGGCCAGCGTCTCGCGGCTGGTGTCTTCGATGACGCGCAACGCTTCCCTCGCCTCCGCGGGCTGCTCCAGAGCGACGTGGTTGCCGACCGCCGCCTTCACCGCGATCAGGCTCATGCTGTGCGCGACGACGTCGTGCATCTCGCGCGCGATCCGCAGCCGTTCCGCGGAAACCGCTTCCCGCGCGTGGTTTTCCCGCTCGGCCGCGGCGTACTCGCGGCGGCCGTGGACGGCGATGCCGAGCGCGAACCCGACGATGAGCGCCGACGCCCCGAAGTTGACGGTGGTGGCGGTGCTCGGGTTCGGCAGCACGATCCCGAGCAGGCCGATCCCGAGCAGCCCGGCCGCGAACCCGACCCGCGACGCCCGGCTGCCCCGGTGCACGACGAACGTGTAGAGCGCGCACCCGGCCGCCACGACGGCGACCGCCAGCACCGGCCCGCCGATCGGCACGGCCGCGGCCGTCAGCACGAGGGCCAGGATGTAGGCGGGCCGCGGCCACCAGCGCCGCAGCACGATCGGGGTGACGCTCGTCAGCATGATCGTCCAGCCGAGCCAGGCGGGGAGCCACAGCGGCAGCGACCACGCCCCGGCGGCGAGGTTCCCGCCGGCCCCGATCGCCAGCACCAGGACCGCGAGCGCGTCCAGTACCACGCGAATTCGCATGCACCGAACGTAATGCGGACGCCCGCGCCGCGCGTCAACCCTGAGTCGGACGCTCCGCGTAATGCTTCTTCGCGGCCTCGACGCGCTCGTGCGTCCAGTCCGGCAGGTCGACGCCGTGCGTGGCGGCGAACAGCTTGTCGAGCTGCTCGTGGCGCCTGGCCAGCTCGGCGACGACGTCGTCGGGCGCGGGCTCGGTGAACTCGACGCGGGTGCCTTCGAGCGGGTCCTGGAGCACGTGCCAGCCCGGCTCGTCCGGGAGCAGCGCGCGGACCTCGTCCACCGGCTTCCAGACGAGGTCGCGGCGGAAGCGGATCGTGCCATCGGGAAGGACCTCGCCGAAGCCGAGGCCGAACTCCTCCACATAGGACGCCATGCGGGCGTGCCAGTCCTTCGGCTGCTCGAAGTTCCGGCCGGACAGGCGTGCGTCGAGGGCGTCGAGGCAGACGTCCCAGCCACTCGCGGTGCGCCCCGCGGCGAGCCTCGCGATCGCCGGGTCGCCGCGGCCGAACGTGTGCGTGAACTCCAGGAGGCTGCCGTCGCCGTCGGGGGTGATCAGCCAGCGCAGGGTGTCGTCGTTCCAGACGAAGGTGAACTCGCGCGGCGGGTCGACGGTGACGACCTTCCCGGTCGTCGCCTTGTCGTCGCCGGGGAAGGTGAACCGGATCGCGCCGCCGTCACGCAGCTCGACGTCCACCTTCGCCGGGAACCAGTGCTCCAGCTCGCCCGGGTCCGTGATGGCGCGCCAGACCTTCTCGGGCGCGTGTTTCAGGCGGCGTTCCAGCCGCAGGGCAGGGCGGTCATCGGCGGTCAGCAGCTTCGCGGGCATGCTTGTATATAACCACCGAGGCATATACGGGTCAAGCGCCGCGGACGGCGACGACCGCGCCGGCCAGCTCCGGGTCGCCCGCGGCCTTGTCGAGCGAGGTCCGCAGCACGGAGCAGTACGTCGGCTCGGTCTCGGCGTAGCGCTTGCGGCCGGCGTCGGTGATCACCGAGTAGACGCCGCGGCGGTCGTCCTCGCACAGGTCGCGGATCGTCAGGCCGGCGTCTTCGAGACGCGCACACATCCGGCTGACCGAGCTCTGGTTGAGCCCGATCGCCTCGGCGAGCTCCTGCATCCGCAGGCCGCCGCGCGGGCCCGCGACCAGCTTGCCGAGCGCGCGGTACTCGGACAGGCCGAGCCCGTGCCTCCGTTGCAGTGCCTTCCCCAGGTCCTGCTCGATGCGGGCGTGCAGCACGAGCATGCGTCCCCAGGACTGTTCGTCGACGGTCATGTTCCCGCCTTCCTCTTGACATCAGCATAGTCCAGGGACAGTCTTTATATGTACATGCAAGTAACTGAGGGGACCTGAGATGACGCGGAACTTCCTCTTCCTGGTCGGCGCGGCGCGGGCCGGCGGGAACACGGAAATGCTGGCCCGGCGGGCGGCGAGGGAGCTGCCTCGCGACGCCGAACAGCGGTGGCTCCGGTTGCCCGAGCTGCCGCTGCCGCCGTTCGAAGACCGCCGCCACGGCGCCGGTGAGCACCCGGCGCCGGGCGAGAACGAGCAGCTGCTGATGGACGCGACGTTCGAAGCGACGGACATCGTCGTGGTGTCGCCGGTGTACTGGTACTCGGTCGCGGCAAGCGTGAAGCTCTACCTCGACTACTGGTCGGGCTGGATGCGGCTGCCGGTCGAGTTCAAGCCGAAGATGCGCGGCAAGTCACTGTGGGGTGTGAGCGTCCTGAGCGAGACGGCGCGCGAGGCCCAGCCGCTGATCGGCACGCTCGAGCTGTGCGCGGAGTACCTGAGCATGAACTGGGGCGGCGTGCTCCTGGGGAACGGCAGCCGCCCCGGCGACGTGCTCCTGGACGCCGACGCGATGTCCGCGGCTTCGACGTTCTTCACCGGCGCGGACCTGGTGACCGCTTAGGCGAGGACGTCCGTCGCGATCAGGCGCAGGCCGCGCACGAGGTCGGCGCCCGACGGCGCGTGGTCCGGGTCGATCAGCCACTGCAGCATCACGCCCGAGAGCAGGGCCTGGTGCACCGTGCCGACGGCCCGGGCCTCGTCGCTGCCGTCATCGAGGCCTTGGAAGAGGTTCGCCAGCCCGAACCGGGCCAGCTCCAGGGCGTTCGCCAGCTGCGCGCGCACTTCGGGGTCGAGGTCCGGCTGCGAGTAGGCCTCCATGCTCACCGCCCACATCCGGCGGTGCTCGTCGAACGACTCGATGACCCGGCGCCAGATCAGCTCGAACCGCTCGGCCGGTGACGCGCCCGCCGGCGTCTCGACCTGCAGCACCTTGGCCAGTGTCTCGCCCCACTCCTCGTTCGCCTCGATCAGCGCGGTGTTGAGCAGGGCTTCCCGTGAGCCGAAGTGGTAGCCGATGGCGGCCATGCTCACGTTCGCCGCCGAGGCCAGGTCCCGGACGGTCGTGTGGGCGTAGCCCTTCTCGTTCAAGCAGCGCTTCGCGCCGGCCAGCAGTGCGTCCTTGTTGCCCATGTCCAGAGCCTAGCACGGACGCCTTAGGCGAACGCCTTGTGCGATCGCCCAAATCGCGGTTATGGTTCTCGGCATGACGAACCGACGAGTCCTCATCTCCGGCGCCAGCGTCGCCGGCCCCGCCCTCGCGTTCTGGCTCCACCGCCACGGCTTCACGCCGACGGTCGTCGAACGCGCCCCTCAGCTGCGCGACGGCGGCTACGCGGTCGACTTCCGCGGCGCCTCCCTGCGGGTCCTCGAGCGGATGGGCCTGCTGGCGCAGGTCGAAGCAGCCGCGACCCGGATGGGCGGAGTGACCTATGTGGACGGTGAGGACCGGCCGCTGGTCGTCACGCCCGCGTCCATCCAGAGTGGTGAGCTGGAAATCCTGCGCGGCGACCTGTCGCGGATCCTCTATGACGCCACGAAGGACGACGTCGAGTACGTCTTCGGCGACTCGATCACCGGCGTCCTCGAACGCGGCGACGGCGTCAAGGTCACCTTCGAACACGGCGAGCCGCGCGAGTTCGACCTGGTCATCGGCGCCGACGGGCTGCACTCGAACGTGCGCTCGCTGGTCTTCGGCGACGAGTCCCGGTACCGCCGCGACCTCGGTTACTACGTCTCGATCTTCACCGTGCCGAACCATCTCGGCCTCGACCACGTCGGCCGGTTCTACAACGAGCCGAACCGCACCATCGGCGTCTACAGCGCGCGGGACAACGCGGAGGCGAAGGCGCTGTTCTGGTTCGGCTCGCCGCCGATCGACTACGACCACCGCGACGTCGAGCAGCAGCGGCGGATCGTCGAGGAGACGTTCGGCGGTGCCGGCTGGGAGACGCCGGCGCTGCTCGAGGCGATGCGGGAGGCGCCGGACTTCTACTTCGACTCGGCGAGCCAGATCGTGCTCGACTCGTATTCACGCGGCCGCGTCGCGCTGGTCGGCGACGCCGCGTACTGCGCCGCGCCGCTCTCGGGCATGGGGACGAGCCTCGCGATCGTCGGCGCGTACGTGCTGGCGGGCGAACTCGCGGCGGCTGACGACCACGTCAAGGCGTTCGGGGCGTACGAATCCGAGATGCGTGGCTTCGTCGATGCCTGCCAGAAACTGGCCCAGGGCAACGGGAAGTGGTTCGTGCCGCCGACCCGCGGGTGGATCCGGCTGCGCAACCTGAACTACAAGCTGCTGCCGTACCTGCCGTGGCGCAAGGTGATCGAGGAGCTGCCGCTCAAGGCGGGCAACGCGATCACGCTCAAGGAGTATGCGGCGGCGCGGGTGTGACGCCGCGGCGCTTCGCGATGCCGGCCATGTTCTCCTCGCCCCAGTCGCCCAGCGGCAGCAACGCGGTGTTCAGCCGCTGACCCAGGCCGGTCAGCGAGTATTCGACCTTCGGCGGGATCTCGTGGAACACCTCGCGGTGCACGACCTCGTCCGCCTCCAGTTCCCGCAGCGCCTGGATAAGCATCTTCTCGCTGATCCCGTTCACTTTCCGCTTCAGCTCCCCGAACCGCAGCGGTTCGGCGTGCAGCGCCCAGAGGATCAGGGCCTTCCAGCGGCCGCCGACGACGTCGATCGCGGCGTCGAGCCCGCAGCGGTAGGTTCTCGCCAGCATGCAGGATCCTTACCTTTTGGTGGGTACCTGACTTATTAGTCGGTACTTGTCCATAGTAAAGCGCGCCCGCAGCATGATCGGCATGGGAGAAAGCAAGAAACAGGTGAGCGTGCTCGGCCTGGGGCGGATGGGTGCGGCCCTCGCCGGCGCGCTTCTGGGGGCGGGCCACGACGTCGTGGTGTGGAACCGGTCGCCGCTCAAGGCGGGCCCGCTGCTCGACCGCGGCGCGCGGCTCGCGGCCACGCCGGCGGAAGCGGCCACAGCGGACGTCGTGATCAGTTGTCTGTCCACATACGACAGTCAGCAAGCGGTGCTGGAAGCCGCTTCGCCGAAGGTGCTGGTCAACCTCACTTCCGGGACGCCCGCGCAGGCTCGTGACGCGGCCGCGTGGGCGTCGTCCGCGGGTGTCGACTACGTGGACGGCGTGATCATGGCGGTGCCGCAGGGCATCGGGACCGCGCAGTCGCGGATCCTGTACAGCGGTTCGGCGCCGGTGTTTTCGGCGCAGCGCGAGGTGTTGACGGTGCTGGGGGAGCCGGTTTTCCTCGGCGAGGACGCGGGTCTGGCGGCGCTGTACGACCTGGCGCTGCTGGGCATCATGTGGTCGACGATGGCGGGGTACCTGCACGCGCTGGCGTTGGTGGGGACCGAGGGCGTCGAGCCTGCGACGTTCACGCCGATGGCGTTGTCGTGGCTCTCGGCGGTCGGCGGGTTCCTGCCGGGCATCGGGGCGCAGGTGGCCAGTGGTGACTACGCGACCGACGTGTCCGCTTTGGACATCAACGCGGCCGGGCTCGGCCTGCTGGTGGAGACGAGCCGCGCGCAGGGGATCGGATTTTCGGTGCCGGCGGCGGTGCGGGAGTTGTTCGACCGCGCGGTGGCGGCGGGCCACGGTGCGCACGCGATCGCGAGTGTCATCGAGGAGATCCGGTGAAGTATTCGGGGAAGAAGGCCGTCGTCACGGGCGGCACGCACGGCATGGGCCTGGCGGTGGTGCGCGCGCTGCTGGACGGCGGCGCGGAGGTGCTCGCGACCGGCCGTGACGTGTCGGGTCTGGACCTGCCGGCGCACCTGCTGTCGTCGGACGCTTCGTCGCTGGCCGACATCGACTCGCTGGCTTCCGTCGCCGCGGACACTCTCGGCTCATTGGACCTGGTGTTCATCAACGTCGGTTTCGCGACTTTGACGCCGTATTCGGAGGCGACCCCGGAGATCTACGACCGGACGTTCGACGTCAACGCGAAGGGCGCGTACTTCACGGCCCAGCGGCTGGCCGGGCTGGTGCGGCCGGGCGGGTCGTTCGTGTTCACGACGTCGGTGGCGGCCGGGGCGGGCATCGCGGGGATGGGGCCGTATTCGGCGGCGAAGGCGGCGGTCCGGTCGTTCGCGCTGACGTACGCGGCCGAGCTGGCGCCGCGCGGGATCCGGGTGAACGTGGTCAGCCCGGGCTACACGGACACCCCGACGATGGGGGTGACGGGCGTGCCGGCCTCGGTAATGGCGGCGTTCAAGGCAACGGGCGACGAGGTGACGCCGCTGAAGCGGCACGCAAGGGTCGAAGAGGTCGCGGCGGCGGTGTTGTTCTTGGCGTTCGAGGCGACGTTCACAACGGGAGCGGACCTCCCGGTGGACGGCGGCTTGGGCCAGCGGCTCACGTTGCCGGCGTGAGCTGAGCGGCCCAGTGCCTCGGCGCCGGCCTCCTGTGGGCTGACGTTGCCGGCGTGAGCTGAGCGGCCGGCTTGCGCGTTGCCTCCACCGCCGCGCAGACCATGAGGGGCACCCTCATGGTCATAAGCGCCATGAGGGTGCCCTTCATGGCTTTCAGGTGAGGTGGATGGCCAGGCCTGTCGCGCCGGGGGCGCGGTCGGGGCGGAGGACCAGGTCTTCGTCGTAGTCGCCGCCGTTCTGCGTGCGGAACGGGATCGGCTCCGCTGTCTCCAGCGTCCGCAGGCGCTCTCGCAGCCGCTCGCAGGCCTCGGCGAACTGCTCTTCCGAGAGCCTGTCGGCGCCGTAGATCGGGAGCGGCTGCAGGACCGACATTCCCGCGTAGAACAGCGTTCCGTGGTGCACCGGCCACAGGACCTCGTTCAGCTCGCCGTTCACCCCGCGCGGGCCCATGGCCGGCTCGCGGGCGCCCGCGGTGAGCACCACCATCGCGCGCTTGCCCGCGAGCCTGCCCTCGCCGTAGCGCAGCGTGCGGCCGTCCTCCGCCCGGATGCCGTAGCCGAAGCCCTTCACGAACACGCGGTCGAACCAGCCCTTGAGGATCGCCGGCATTCCGTACCACCACAACGGGAACTGCACGACGACCGCGTCCGCCCAGTCGAGCTTCTCCTGCTCGGCCACGATGTCCGGGCTCAGCTCGCCCCGCGCGTGCGCCCGGGCCGACGTCGCCCCGACGACCAGGCGCTCGTCGCCGGCCTCGGTGCCGAAGTCGGCCGCGTCGACGACCGGGTTCCACTTCATCGCGTACAGGTCCGACTCCCGGACGTCGTGACCGAGCTCGTGCAGCGTCCGGAGCCCGTCGTCACGGAGGGCCCCGCTCAGCGAGCGCGGCTCGGGATGCGCGAAAACCCACAAAACGTTCATGACCTCGATGGTCACGCGGGCCGGCGGCTCGATCGAGTGGCCTGATAGCCAACATGTGCAAGAATCGAGCCATGGCCGCCTTTGTGCACCCGGACCGTCACCACGTCGCCGTGCTGGTCAGGCACGGCATGCTCGTGATGGAGCTGGGCATCGTCCACCGGCTCTTCGGGCAGGCGCGCTCGGCGTCGGGCGAGCCGCTGTACGAGGTCGTGACCTGCACCCTCGAACCCGGCCCGGTCCGCACCGACGCCGACTTCACGATCCCGATCGACCGCGGTCCCGAGGTGCTGGCGGAGGCCGACACCGTGATCGTCCCGGCGTCGCTGGCCGAGTACGAGCCCATGGCGCGCGTGCTGACCCCGCCCCTCGCGGCGGCGCTGGACCGGATCCCGGGGGACGCGCGCATCGCGTCGATCTGCACGGGCGCGTTCGTCCTCGCCGCGGCCGGCCTCCTCGACGGCCGCCGCGCGACGACCCACTGGCGCTCCGCCGACGAACTGCAGCACCGGTTCCCCGAGGTCGAGGTCGACCCGTGCGTGCTCTACACCGACGACGGCAACGTCCTGACGTCCGCGGGCGTCGCGTCCGGGATCGACCTGGTGCTGCACATGATCCGCCGCGACCACGGCGCGGCCGTCGCCAACGAAGTCGCCCGCGGCACAGTGGTCTCCCCGCACCGCGAAGGCGGCCAGGCCCAGTTCGTCCGGCGGCCGGTGCCCGAGCCGCGCACGTCGTCGACGAAGGCGGCGCGCGCGTGGGCGCTGGAGAACCTGCACCGCCCGCTGACGCTGCGCGAACTCGCCGCCCGCGAGGCGATGAGCACCCGGACGTTCACCCGCCGCTTCCGCGACGAGGTCGGCATCTCGGCCCTGCAATGGCTGACGCAGCAACGGATCGAGCGCGCCCGCCAGCTGCTGGAGGAGTCGGACCTGCCGGTCGACCGCGTCGCGACGGAGGCCGGCTTCGGCACGGCGGCCTCGCTGCGCCAGCACTTCCAGGCCGCACTCGGGGTGTCACCGAGCGCGTACCGCACGACGTTCCGCGGCGAACTGACCGCGCAGGCGGGCTGAATTTTCGTAGGCTGGGCCCATGGACTGGTACCTCGGCCAGAGCCGCTTCACCGACCCGGGCGCGCAGTCGTCCTGGCTCGACGGCGTTCCGCGCGACCTCGCGGCGTTGCGCCGGGCGGCGTCCGAGCTGGTGTTCCACTACTGGGCCCAGGGCGACATCACCCGGCACGGCTTCCCGGCTTCGCGCGGTGAAGAGATCGACCTGCGGTACGCGTCGGACATGTTCGCGCGCCTGCGCGAACTCGACCCGGCGCCGCCCGGCTCCCCGCGTTCGCCGGTGCACCGGATCGTCGGCTGCTGCCGCGACTTCACGGTGCTGTTCGTCTCGATGGCCCGCCACCACGGCATCCCGGCGCGCGCCCGGGTCGGCTTCGCGAGCTACCTGGTGCCGGGCTGGTACCTCGACCACGTGGTCGCGGAGGTGTGGTCGCCCGACGGCTGGCGCCTGGTCGAACCCCAGCTACCGGACGGCTTCCCCGAGGTCGACGTCCTCGACGTGCCCCGCGACCGGTTCCTGGTCGGCGCGGACGCCTGGACCGCGGCCCGCTCGGGCGACCTCGACCCGAGCCGGCTCGTGGTCTCGCCGGATCTGGATGTCCCGTTCCTGCGCGGCCTGCCGTACGCGCGGCACAACCTCGTGCTCGACCTCGCCGCGCTCAACAAGCACGAGATGATCCTGTGGGACCTCTGGGGCGACCTCGACGACACTGCGGTGCTCGCTCCGGACACCGTCGCCCGCGCCGACGAGCTGGCCGAAGCGATGGCCGGCGCCGACCTCGAGCAGCTGCGGGTGCTGTTCGAGGCCGAGGACGTGCGGGTGCCGCCGGTGGTCCGCTCGGTCACCCCGCCGGGACGGCTCCCGGTCGAGGTAGTGCTTCGCTGACCTCGACGGCGGTCCGCACGAACCGCGCGATCCGCGGGTCCCGCGCGCCCGCCGGCCAGGCGAGCGCGAGCGAGTACGGCGTCGCGTCGGCGACGGGCCGGTACACGACGTCGGCCCGCGGGTGCCCCTCCGCGAACGACGCCGGCAGCAGCGCGATTGCCTGCCCGAGCGCGACCGTCTCCAGCAGCTGCGCGATGTCGTGCACCACCGGCCCCGGCGTGACCGGGCCGCCGGTCACGTCCCGGCCCGACCAGTAGGCCCGATCGGCGACCGACGCGTCCGGCCAGGACGGCGTCGCCCGCCCGGTGAAGTCCGCGCAGGTCAGCGAGGTCCGGTGCGCCAGCTCGTGCCGCACCGGGAGCGCGGCGACCCGAGGCTCGGTGAAGAGCACCTCGACGTCCAGGTCGCCGTGGTCGCCCGAGCAGCCGAGCAGGGCCACGTCGGCCTGACCGTCACGCAGCAGGGCCCCCTGCTCGCCGAACCCGCCGACCCGGATCTCGACCGGGTCCGGGTGCCCGCCGGCGATCCGCCGCAGCAGTTCGGTGGCGACACTGGGTTTCACGGTGACGACGAGTGCCGGCGGCTCGTGCGCCGCCCGGCGGGTGCGCCGGACCGCGGCCGTGACCGCGTCCAGTGCCTTCGCCGACTCCGTGAACAGGACGTTCCCGGCCGGCGTCAGCTCGACGTGCCGGCTGGTGCGTTCGAACAGCCGGACGCCCAGCCGCCGCTCCAGCAACCGGATCGCGCGTGACAGCGGTGGCTGCGCCATCCCGAGCCGCTCGGCGGCGCGGGAGAAGTTCAGCTCTTCGGCGACCGCGCGGAAGTACCGCAGCTCACGGACCTCGACGTCGTCCATACCGCGAGGGTATCGCGGCAGAGTCCATCGGTCTTTCCCTTTCTGTCGTGCGAATGGTGGGCTTGGTGTCGAGAGTTCCACAAAGGACGGACAGTGATGACGGACATCCAGCGGAACAAGGAAGTGGTCGTCGGTTTCCTTCGGACGGCCTTCACCGAGAAGCGCCCGGCGGACGCCGAGGACGATCTCGTGTGCACGCACAGCCTCCTGCGCCTGACGCCCGGATCGCGGGGGAGCGCGATCGCGGACGTCATGCGGGTGCGCGACGGGCGGATCGTGTGGTGCAGGAGATTCCGGAGTCGACAGTCAGCGGGAACCCGATGGTTTAGGCGAGGTAGGCGGAGGGGTGTGGGTTGCGAGTCGGGGTAAGTGGCTCGGGGTAAGTGACGCTGTGGGCCGGGACCGAGAGTGCGTGGCGTGCGGGCGCTGCGAGAGCTGGTGGTGGGAGGGCGGTTGGCGCGGCTGGGGGTGGGCGCGGTGGCGCGGCTGGGTGGCGGTGGTGCGGTCCGGCGCCGGGAGTGGCTCTGGAGTGAGACCCGGTGGGCGTTGAGCGAAGGCGGTGCGGACCTACGGCGCGATGCCGTCGAGGGCCGCTCGTACCACCGAGTCCAGCGTGGGCGGGTCGAGCTGGCTCGTGTGCGGGAAGACCGCTGCCAGTACCGAGGCGTGGCAGTAGCCGACCAGCATGGCCGCCGTTGCGTCCACTTCGGACTCCGGGCGCAGCCTGCCGAGAGTGCGCTCCTCCCTCAGGTACGTCAGGAGACGGTCGCGCCAGTAGCCGGATCGCTCGCTGATCTCCGCGAAGCGCTCCAGGACCCTCGGCTGCCCGAGCAGGCCGCTGAACGCCGGGACGATCACCTCGTGCAGGGCGAGGCCGAACTCCAGGTGGCGGCGGAGGTTCCCCTCCAAGGTCCCTTCGCCGGCCACCGGCAGGTCGCCCAGCTCCGCTTCCGTCGTGCGCACGTGCTCCAGGAGGGCCCTGGCCACCAGCTCCTCCTTGTCGGAGAAGTGGTTGTAGAGCACGCCGTCGGCGACGCCCGCCATGCGCGCGATCTCGCGCACGGTCATCCCGGTCGTCCCGTGCGTGGCGATCATCTTCTGGGCGGTTTCGACCAGCAGGTCGTGCAGGGACTGGCCGTCCCGCTGAGCCGCGGCTTTCCTCGGTGACATCACCGCCATCGTAGAACCCGCGCCCTAGGACCTCCTTCCCGTGACCAGCCACGCCGCCCCGCGCAGGCGGACCGCGTCCGGGCCCGCGAACGGCTCGAGCGCCGCCGTCAGGGCTTCGGTCGCCTTGGCCGCGGTCTCGGCGTCGACCATCCCCAGGTGGTGGCGCACCGGACCCCAGTCGGAGATGAACCGCGTCGCGTCGGGGACGTCACGGCCCCAGACCTGGTCGGCCTCGACGCGGGTGCACACCACGTCCTCGAAGCCGGCTCCGGTCAAGACCGCCGTCGTGCGGTCCGGGTCCGCGAACGACGTCGGGCCGCTGCCGTCCGGGCCCGTGGGCTGGGGCAGGTACTCGGCCATCGCCCCGAACACCCGGCCCAGGTCGGTGCCGGAGAGGGCCGCCATGCAGAGGAAGGCGAGCCGCCCGCCGGGGCTCAGGGCCAGCCGGACGTTGGCGAACGCCACCACCGGGTCGGCGAAGAACATCACCCCGAACCGGCTGATCGCCAAGTCGAACCCGCCTTCGGCGAACGGGTGCACCTGGACGTCACCCTGCTCGAAGGTCACGTTCGGCACCTCCGCCGCCCGCGCCCGCGCGGTCGCGAGCATCGGCCCGGACAGGTCGACCCCGGTCGCGGACCGGGCCCGCGCCGCCGCGAGCCGCGTCAGCCGGCCGTTGCCGCAGCCGATGTCGAGCACCCGGTCGCCGCTGCCGACCTGGTCGAGCACGTAGTCGTTGAACCCGTTGTTCACGGCGTCGTAGCGGTCGGCGTGCGACGCCCAATGCTCCCCTTCGTAGCCGTTCCACGCCTCGGCCTGTGCGGTGTTGACGATCCCGGTCATCCCCATCTCCTCTGTTGTGAACACGCGTTCATGAACGTCTGTTCATGGTCGCGAAGATCGACGCGGCTGTCAAGGCATCGGCCACCCGCCGCCGGATGTCGGCCAGGTGGCAGATCTTCCGGCCGGGCGATCGCGGAAGACTTCTCCTCAGCGAGGCAAACCGCCTCCGACCAGCACAGAGGAGCTAGAAATGGCCGACGTCATCGCCAACATGTCCATGTCCCTCGACGGCTTCGTCGCCGACCCGCAGGACCGCATCGACCACCTGTTCGGGTGGTTCGGCAACGGCGACGTCGAGGTGCCCACCGCCGTCGACTGGGCGACCTTCAAGACCTCCGAGGCCAGCGCGAAGATGCTGCGCGACGCCATGGACAACGTCGGTGCGCTGATCGCCGGCCGCCACCTGTTCGACATCACCCAGGGCTGGGGCGGCACGCACCCGATGGGGGTGCCGGTCTTCGTCGTCACCCACGAGGCGCCGGCGGACTGGCCGCACCCGGACGCGCCGTTCACCTTCGTCACCGACGGCGTCGAAAGCGCCGTCGAGCAGGCCAAGAAGGTCGCCGGCGACAAGAACGTCGTCGTCGCCAGCACCAAGATCGCGCAGCAGTGCCTCAACCTCGGCCTGCTCGACGGCGTTCAGGTCGACCTCATCCCGGTGCTGCTCGGCTCCGGCGTCCGGTTCTTCGAGGGCCTCGACGCGACGACCACCCTGACCGGCCCCGAGGTCGTCGAAGGGACCGGCGTCACGCACCTCTCGTACCGGATCAAGCGCTGAGGAGCGTGACGTGCAGCGCGGCGAGCCGGGCGGGGTCGGCGATCACCTCGTACGCCGCCACTCGCTCGCCCTCGACCATCACCGCGAGGGCGAGCAGCAGCCGGCCACGCGGGGCCACGACGACGCCGACCGCGCCGTCCACCAGGGCCGCTTCGGCGAAGTGAGCCCGTTTCCCGAACACCTGCGTCTCCTCGGCCACGGCACGGGCCCCGCGTGCCTCGAGGGCCGCTCCCACCGGCAGCGCGGCCGCGTCGGCGTGACGGACGACGTCCGGGGCGAGGACGTCCAGAAGCTCGTCGAGGTCGCCGCCGCGGGCTGCCGCCAGGAACGCGTCGACCACCCGGCGGTGCCGCGCCAGGTCGGCCGGAGGCAGCGGAGACGTGCCGCGAACCCGGTGCCGCGCGCGGCTCGCGAGCTTCTTCGCCGCCACCGGCGTGCGGTCGAGCACCGGGGCGATCCGGTCGAACGGCACGGCGAACAGGTCGTGCAGCACGAACGCGATCCGCTCGGCCGGGCCCAGCGCGTCCAGCACCACGAGCAGCGCGCGGCCCACCGAATCGGCCAGTTCGACCTCACCGGCCGGGTCGGCATCGGCCGTGGGCTCCGGCACGACGTCGAACGGGTCCTCGCGCCGGGCCTTCCGCGAGCGCAGGACGTCGAGGCAGACGCGGGAGACGACCGTCGTCAGCCAGGCCGCGAGGTTGTCGACGGAGTCCACGCGGTTGAGCCGCAGCCAAGCTTCCTGGACGGCGTCGTCCGCCTCGGCCGCCGAGCCGAGCATCCGGAAGGCCAGCCCGCGCAGCCTGCCGCGTTCGGCCTCGAACTCCCGGGCCAGCTCGTCCATCGGTCACCTTTCGCCCGCACCCACCGTCGCACTCCCGACGAATCGCTGCGACCAGAGGTGACCGATGAGCTTGCTGACCCCTGCCGACCTGGGCGGATGGCGCCTGCCCAACCGCGTGGTGCTCGCGCCGACGACCCGCGCGCACGTTCCCGGCGGCGTTCCCGGTGAACCGCAGGCCGCCTACTACGCGGAGCGCGCCGGCGCCGGGCTGATCGTCACTGAAGGCACTTGGGTGAGTGAACGGGCCGTCGGGTTCCTGGACGTTCCCGGCGTGTACGCCGAGGACCAGGTCGCCGGCTGGCGTCAAGTCACGGACGTCGTGCACGCGCTCGGCGGGCGAATCGTGGTGCAGCTGTGGCACACCGGGGCGGTGTCGCACCCGGACTTCCTCGGCGCGCGTCCGGCCGGGCCGTCGGCGGTGAATCCCGAAGAGTCCGTGCACACCGCTTCGGGACGGCGGCCGACGGTGACTCCGCGCGAGATGAGCGTGGCCGAGATCCGGGCCGTCGTCTCGGACTACGGTGCGGCGGCGGAGAACGCGCGGCGAGCGGGCTTCGACGGCGTCGAGGTGGCGGCCAACGGCGTGTACCTGCTCGCGCAGTTCCTGCACCCGCGGTCGAACCGCCGCACCGACGCGTACGGACGCTGCCGGCGCAAGCTGCTGCTGGAAGTCGTCGATGCCGTGAGTGCCTCCGGGATCGCTGTGGGGGTAAGGCTTTCGCCGTGGTGGACGGGCGGACTGTTCACTGTGGACGAATCCCTGCGCGCCGATTACGACGAGCTGGTCGCCGGACTCGACGTCGCGTACCTGCACCTCCGTGGTTCGGACGCGGGACCGGACTTCGCCGGCTTCGCGCGGTATCGACAGCTGTTCGGCGGCTCGCTCATCGTGAACAACGGCTTCGACCGCGACTCCGGGGACGCCGTGATCCGGGCCGGGATCGCCGACGCGGTGTCGTACTCCAGGCACTTCGTCGCCAACCCGGACCTCGTGACGCGGTTCGCGCTCGGCTTGCCGCTGGAAACCGCCGACCCCGCGACGTACTACGGTGCCGCCGCCGTGTCCTGACGGCTATTCCGGGCACCACACCGCCAGCTCGCTGCCGCCGGGTTCGCGGAAGTGGAAGCGCCGGCCGCCGGGGAAGGCGAACGGTTCCTTGGTCACCTCCCCACCGGCCGCGACCACGGCGGTTCGGGCCGCCGCCAGGTCGTCCGTGCGGATCGTGACCAGGGGCGCGCGGGGTTGCTCGGCCGTATCGGCCTGGAAGCCGAAGGTGAGACCGGGCGCGCGGACGTCGGTGTACGTGGGCCCGTACGGCGTCACGTCCCAGCCGAAGGCACGCGCGAAGAACTCGCCGGACGCGGTGGCCGACGTGGACGGGAACTCGGCGAAGTCGACTTCGTACATGTTTCCGAAGCTAGCGGCGACCACCGACAAAAACGCTAGCCTGAGCGCCATGGATCTCGACGACGCGGTCGTGCGCCTGTGCGCGGAGGGCATGCAAGCCGAAGCGGCGGGCCGCAACGAGGACGCGCACGCGCTGTTCCGGCAGGCGTGGGACGCGGCCACCGACGACTACGGCGCCTGCGTCGCGGCGCATTACCTCGCGCGGCACCAGACGACTCCCGAGGACGTGCTGCGCTGGAACCAGGAGTGCCTGGAGCGGGCCGATCGCGTCGGCGACGAGCGGGTCCGCGGGTTCTACCCGTCGCTGCACCTGAACCTGGCTCGCGCGCACGAGGAGCTCGGTGACGCCGACCGCGCGCAGGAGCACTACCGCCAGGCGGCCACGCGCCTCCCGGACGTTCCGGCCGGGCCGTACCGCGACGGGATGCGGTTCACGGTCGCCGCCGCGTTGCGGACGACCGACGGCGGCAGCGCCGCGCTGACCGAGCTGCTCGGCAAGTTGTGCGAACGCAAGGACTTCCGGGCGCTCGGGGTCCTGTTGCCGCCGTACCTCGGTGATCTCGGGACCTCGGACGACCGGACGGCGTTGCTGACCGCCGTGCAGATGGTGCGGTTGGGACAGTCGCTGCCGGACGAGGAAGCCGCGCTGCTGAGCCGCGCGATGGGTGAGCTGACGGGCGCCTGACCGTCAGCCGAGGAACCGGCCGGCCGCGACGAAGGCGGCGAGCAGCGCCAGGAGCACGTTGGCGGGCAACGGCCGGCGTTCGCCGCGGACCAGGTGCACCCGGAACGCGGCGACCTGCACCACGACCAGGCCGATCGCGGCGATCGGGGTGAGGACCGGCGCGATCCCGGTCAGCCACGGCAGAACCACGCCGAGCGCGCCGAGGATCTCCACCAGGCCGACCGCCTTCACACCGGCGTCCGATGCGTCCTTCATCCAGTCCAAGTTGCCCGACGCGATCAGCTGCTCGCGTCGCCGCACGACCTTGAGCCCGCCCGCGGCGAGGTAGACGATGGCGAGCATTCCCTGAGCGATCCACAGTGCGATGTCCACGCCTGATGGTCGGTGCGCACGAGGGCAGCCACAAAAGGCACAACGATGTATGTGTCCAGGAAGGAGCGCCCGGCCATGACGAAGGTCACACGCGACGGGGAGGGGCCGCCGCGGATCCGGGAGGGCGGTGCGGTCCGCGAGGTGCTGGACCGGATCGGCGACAAGTGGAGCCTGCTGGTGATCGGCACCCTGCGTTCAGGGCCGCTGCGGTTCGGTGAGCTGGAGCGGGCCGCCGGGATCTCGCAGCGGATGTTGACGCTGACGCTCACCCGCTTGGTCGAGGACGGTCTGGTGACGCGCACCGCGTACGCCGAGGTGCCGCCCCGGGTCGAGTACGAGGTGACCGAGCTGGGCCGGAGCCTGGTGCCGCTGGTGATGGCGCTCGCCGAGTGGGCGATGGCCAACCACGAGCGGATCAACGCCCACCGGCAGCGGGCTCAGGCCGGGCGTCCCGCGCCCGCGTAGTCGTCGCCCTTCGAGTGGTACGTGTGGATCTGGATCGCCTGGCCCTCGGTCGGCGCGTTGATCATCAGGCCGTTGCCCAGGTACAGCCCCACGTGGTGGATGCGCGTCGCCGGGCTGCCGTAGAACACCAGGTCGCCCAGGCGGGGCTCCTGCGAAGCCGGCACCGGCGGGAGCGCCCGGAACTGGCTGTCCGCCGTGCGCGGCAGGGACACGCCCGCGCTGTCGTAGGACGCCTTCGTCAGGCCCGAGCAGTCGAAGCCCGCCGCGCCCGCGTCGGGGCCGTTGCCGCCCCAGACGTACGGGAGGCCGAGCTGGCCCAGGGCGAACCGGGTCGCGCGGACCCGCGCCGAGTCGGCCGATGCCGGGTCCAGGGAAAGCGTCGCGTACAGCTGGGCCATGCCGAGGATGCGCTGCCGGAACAGCTCCGTGTCACTGCCCGGGTGGTACGCCGCGATGGCCTTCCACCAGCCCGGACCGGCGCCGAGGTCCGTGCCGCCCGCGCACAGTGCCCGTCCGGCCGCGACCGGGGCCTCGGTGCCGTACTTCTTGGTCTGAGCCGCAGTCAGCCCCAGCAGGTTCTCGCCGCCGCGGCCGTGGTTCGACGCCGCCGAGCCGACGCCCGCCAGCGTGACCCACGAGAGGTGGCACGACGGGTCTTCGCTCCGCAGGGTCAGCTCGCCGTTCGCGTAGCCGATCAGCGCGGCCGCCGGGATGTCGAGGGGCCCCGCCAGCTGGTCGGCCCACTGCTGCAGCGGGCTCTTGCCGCCCTGTCCGGACGCGCCCTGACCCGGTTCCTGTGCCTTCACGGGTGCGCTGACCTCGAGGACTGAGGGACCCGACACCGCGTCACGCGCCACCGGCAGGGGAGCGGCGGGAGCGGGTTCGGGCGACCGGTCGGCCAGCAGCCAGCCCGCGGCGACCAGACCCGCGACGAGCGGCAGCGCGACGAGGCCGCGCAGGGCCGCGCCGCGAGCCCAGGAGGTCGGCTTCGTCGTCACGGGGTCCAACTTAGAAGAGCGCACCTCTTAGTGAACGACTGAGTAGCTTGCACGTTAGGGGGACTCTCATATGGTGGACACATGCCTGAGATCGACGCAGCCCGGCTGACCGCGGCGCTCAAGGACCGGTACGCGAAGATCGACGTCGTCGAGCGCACCGGCTCCACCAACGCCGACCTGCGGAAAGCCGTCGACGAAGGTGCCGCGGACCGGACGGTCCTGCTGGCCGAGGAGCAGACCGCGGGGGTCGGCAGGCGCGCGCGCCAGTGGAGTTCGCCGAAGGGCGCCGGGCTGTACCTCAGCGTGGCGCTGCGGCCGGGCGTCCCGTTCACGGCGCTGGGCTCACTCTCCGTCGTCGCCGGGCTCGCCGTCCGGGCGGCCGCGGCCGGCGTCGGGGTCGACGCCACGCTCAAGTGGCCCAACGACGTCCTCGTGGGCGGCGCGAAGTGCGCCGGGATCCTCGCCGAGGCCGTCGCCGGGGACCCGCCGTCGCTCGTGCTCGGCATCGGCCTCAACGTCCTGCCGCTCGGCGACGTCCAGCCGGGCCCGGGCGGCCTGCCCGCGACGTCGCTCGCCGAGCTGGGCGCCACGAACACCGACCGCACCGACGTCGCGATCGCGCTGCTCACCGAGCTCGACGACCTGGAGAAACGCTGGCGGCTCGCGGGCGGTGACCTCACCGAAGCCGGTCTGCTGGGCGACTACCGCGCCCACTGCGCGACCCTCGGCCAGGACGTCGAGGTGCAGCTGCCGGACGGCACTTCGCTCGTCGGGCGCGCCGCCGACATCGACGCCGCCGGGCAGCTCCAGGTCGACATGACCGGCGGCCAGCGGCACACCGTGTTCGCGGGTGACGTGGTCCACGTCCGCCCGGCCTGATTCTTCGGGGCGTTGCACTCACCGGCCGGGCGTCTCGCCGGTACGGTGAAGCGACATCGCCGCACCGACCTTGGGAGCGTCCGCCGTGGCTTATCCGGACGATTTGCTCAGCGAGCAAGAGCACGTCGTGGTGCACAGTCACCCGCATTTCAAGATGCTGATCTTCCCGACGCTCGCGTTCCTGGTCACCCTGGGCGCCGGCATCTGGCTGGCGATCCTCGCGAAGGACGCCGGCTCGCCGTGGAACACGGTCGGGCTGATCGCCATCGCCGTCGTCGCCCTCGTGCTGATCGTGTGGTTGTTCCTCGCGCCGCTCGTGCGCTGGCGCACCACCCACTTCATCGTGACCACCGACCGCCTCATCGCCCGCGAAGGCGTCCTGAAGCGCACCGGCATCGACATCCCGATGGGCCGGATCAACAGCGTCCAGTTCGAGCACGACCTGCTGGACCGGGTCTTCGGCTGCGGCACGCTGATCATCGAGTCGGCGTCGGCCGAGCCGCTGCGGTTCGAGGACATCCCGCACGTCGAGAAGGTGCACACGGTGATCTACCGCGAGGTCAACGACAACCCGTACGACGACTACCGCGCGGGCGGCCCCCAGCAGCCGCAGCAGACCGAGCCGCTGCCGCCCCAGGGCGGGCACCCGCCCCGCGGCGGCGACCGGCGCCGCTGATGGGCACGCGTGAACTGGGCCTGCCGGAGCGGGTCCCCTCGGCGGGTGAGCTGCCGGAGCGGATCACGATCTGGGAGGTCGGCCCGCGGGACGGGCTGCAGAACGAGAAGACGATCGTCCCGGTCGAGGTCAAGCTGGAGTTCCTCGACCGGCTGGCGGGCGCCGGACTGACGACGCTCGAGGCGACGAGCTTCGTGCACCCCAAGTGGGTGCCACAGCTGGCCGACGCCGAGCAGCTGCTGGCCGGGCTCGAACGCCGCGAAGGCGTCCGTTACCCGGTGCTGGTGCCGAACGAGAAGGGCCTGAACCGGGCCCTCGACGCGGGCGTCGAGCACATCGCGATCTTCGCCAGCGCGACCGAGACGTTCGCGCGGAAGAACCTCAACTCGTCGCTGGACGAGCAGTTCGCGATGTTCGAGCCGGTCGTGACGCGGGCGCGGGAAGCCGGCCTGGACGTGCGTGGCTACCTCTCGATGTGCTTCGGCGACCCGTGGGAAGGTGCCGTGCCGGCGAAGCAGGTCGTCGCCGCCGGGCGCCGCCTGCTGGACATGGGGTGCTCGCAGCTTTCGCTCGGCGACACCATCGGCGTCGCGACCGCGGGCCAGGTCGAGAACCTGGTCGGGCTGTTCGGCGATGTCGGTACTTTGGCCGTGCACTTCCACGACACCTATGGTCAGGCTCTGGCCAACACCCTGGCGGCGCTCCGATGTGGAGTGTCGACAGTGGACTCCTCGGCGGGCGGGCTCGGCGGCTGCCCGTACGCCGAGTCGGCCACGGGGAACCTGGCCACCGAGGACCTGGTGTGGATGCTGGACGGCCTCGGGGTGGCCACCGGCGTCGACCTGGACACGCTGGTGGCGGCCAGCGCGTGGATGGCGGGACAGCTCGGCCGCCCGAGCCCGTCCCGCGTGGTGGCCGCGCTGAGCTGACCTCGCCCGCACCCGCACATGGAGCGTGCGGTATCAAGGGGGACCGGCCGCGGCCGCGTCGAACAGTGTGCCCGCGGGCACCGACCGAGCCGGAGGATGGGTGTGACCGAGCCTTCCGAGGCGGGCTCCGAACCGGTCGAGGCCGACCTCGACACCGGGCCGATCCGGCTGCCCGGGTACGGCCTGACGGATTCCGGCGCTTTCGAAGAGGCGCCGACCCCACCTTCGGGCACGCCCGCGGCGTGGCCGCACGCGGTGTCGCCGCTGCTGCCGCCGTTCCCGCTGCCCCCGGCTCCGCCCGCGCCGGTGCCGCCCGCGCCGGCCGGGCCGCCGCCCCCGGTGGCGGGCCCGCCACCGAACCCCGGCTCGCCCGCGCCCTTGCCGGCGCTCGGGTCGCCCCGCACCGAGCGGGAAAGCGTTGTCGCGCTGTTCCTGGTGCACATGTTCCCGATCGGGCACCTGCCGGTGGCCATGGACCGGCCGGCGCTGCAGCTGCCGCTGCCCGAGGACCCGGACGGCTTCGGCCCGAACGACCACCCGGACGCCCGGCTGATCTTCGACGACCAGGCGCTCACCAACGTCACCGCCGGGTTCCGCCGGTCGCCGACCGCGCCGCCGCGGCCGGTGCCCCGGCACCTGACCGACGGCTACGTCCCGTACGCGCGGGCGACGCAGGCCGTGTGGATCCGCCGGTTCGTCCTCGGGCACAGCGAGCTGGGGCCCGAGTACGCGTGGCCGCCGGGCGACCACTACCCGGAGGGGTGCGTCGATCACGGCGACCCGGTGATGGTCCCGATGAACACCGTGCTCGACCGCTTCGGGCCGGCGTACGGGCGGGTGTTCTTCGCCGACGGGACGCCGTTCACGGAACGCTCGCTGCCGCCCGGGATGCTGGACGCCGAGTACCGCCGGTACGTCGTGGTGCGCGCGGTGCCGATGTGGCGTTCGGAGACGGCGAACTGGTTCGGCCAGGTCGGCGGCGGCACCCGGTACCGTGCGCTGCTGGCGGCCGACGAGCTCGTGACCCTCGGCTACCTCGCCGAGGCCAAGGGGGAAGAGGACTGATGAACACCCAGTCGATCCAGCGCTGGCTCGGCGTGCTGGGCGTGCCGCCGGAGGTCGTCTCGCTCGGCGCCGAGGTCGACAACGCCTGGTGCCTGATGCAGGGCGAGGACGAGGCGTGGGAGGTCTTCTGGCGGGAGCAGGGCAACCGCTACGACTGGGCGCGGTTCACCAGCGAGCAGGTCGCGTGCCACTACCTCTTCGGCCGGCTGGCCTGGGCGCAGGTCGCCCGCGGCGCCGTCGGCCTGCTGCCCGGTTCCTGACGTGCCGTTAAGGCCACCTTACGGGCGTCAGACGCCCGTAAGGTGGCCTTAACGGCACTTGGCCGGTCAGCTCACTGCGTACGTGAAGACGTGTGCTGCTCCTGCGCCGGTCGACGTCGGCAGGGTGATGCTGCGAACCTGCTTCGCCGGGTCCAGGGCGATCGGGGCCGTCGCGAACAGGTACGACGTGTACGGCCGCTGCAACCGGAACATGTACCTCGGGAACGCCGAGTTCACGTACGGCACCGACGCGACGACCGTGTTCCCGAACTGCGGTGTCTCCTCACCGCCTTGCAGCAGCCACTCCGACAGGCCCAGCGAACCCTGCTGCGTCGAGCCGTCGGTGTAGGTGACCGTGACGGTGCCCTGCGCGTCGCCGCCGGTCGCCGAGCCGAGGAACGACAGCTTCGTCGCGCCCGCCGGGGCGTCCACCGCAAGCGTTTGCCCTGAGGCGATCACGTTGTCCGGCGACCCCGCCGGGCTCGACGGCCAGGTGAACTCGCGCACCTTCGCGCCCGGCGTGATCCCGCTCGTGGCGAGGCCCTGCGCGGAGTAGGCGAACTGGCCGGGGTAGAGGTCGGTCTCGCCGAAGTCGCCGTACTGGACGAGCCGGTCGTCCGTGACGCCGACGTTCGTGTCCGCCGCGTGCAGCGTCCCCGGCTTCCCGACCGTGACCGGCAGGTACGCGGGCAGCTGCCCGCCGAACTCCACCGGCACGCTCGTGAACGCGTCGGGCGACCCGGCGGCCGCTGTGACGCGAACCTGCTGGGAAGACGTCCCGTGCGCGCCCACCGTGAGCGTGCCGCTCGACGGCGTCACGGTGATCCCCGCAGGCGGCTTCGCCTGCCAGGTCACCTTGCCCTGGCCGGTGATGCCTTCGGCCGTCACCGTCGCTGTCGTCGAGCCGCCGGGGGCGACGACGACGCGGCCCGGGCCGATCCGGCCGCGCACCGGAACCTCGCCGTCGCGGAAGGACGGCGGCGCGTCCGAAGCACCGGAGCCCCACGACGTCGGCGAAGCGCCGAGCGTGAAGTCGAGCCGGCCGCCGTTCACCGCGAACGACTCCGGCAGCCACGGCTTCGTGCTCGCCTGGCCGTTCACCTTCAGGCTGTTCACGTACTTCACCGAACTGGACGCGCCGGGCGCGGTGATCGTGATCCGCTGGCCGGTCGCCCGCGTCAGCGTGATCTTCGGGAACATCGGGCTGGCCAGCACCATTTCGGCGCGGCCGGGCGCCTCCGGGTACATGCCGAGCGCGGCGAAGACGTACCACGCCGACGTCGCGCCGAGGTCGTCGTTGCCGGGCAGGCCGTCTTCGGTGGGCTTGAACAGCAGCTCCGCCGAGCGGCGCACGATGTCCTGCGTCTTCGACGGCGCGCCCGCGTACGCGTACTCCCACGGCACCTCGAACGACGGCTCGTTCGACATGAACGCGTACGGCGAACTGGCGTCGCTGTTCAGCTTCGTGAAGAAGAAGTCGAGACGCTTCTTCACGGCGTCGTCACCGCCCATCGCGTCGAAGAGGCCGCGCACGTTGTACGGCACCATCCACGTGTACTGCGCCGCGTTCCCTTCCTGGTAGCGCATTTCCTCGTACTTCGCGGGGTCGAACGGCGAGAGGAACTGGCCGTCGCGCATCCGGGTCTGCAGGTAGCCGGTGGCCGGGTTGTAGACGTTCTCCCAGTACTGCGCGCGGGTCATGAACTGCTGGTACGTCTTCGGATCGCCGAGGCGTTGCGCCAGCTGGGCGATGCCGAAGTCGGCGGTCGTGTCCTCGAGCATGTCCGAGACGTTGTTGGGGTGGTAGCCCAGCGTCTGGTAGTCGGACAGGCCCGGCCGTTCGAGCGCGCGTTCGCCCGCCTGCTGGACGCGGGTGGCGCCGTTGACCATCGACTTCAGCGCCTGGGACGCGTCGAAGTCCGTGGCGCCGAAGGCGTACGTGCTGGCGATGATCGAGTGGTAGGGGTCGCCGCCCATCACGCCCATGAAGTCGTTGTTCTGCGACCAGCGGTCCCAGACCCCGCCGGCCTGGTTCGCCTGGTTGAGCATCGACTGCGCCATGTCGGCGGCCTCGTGCGGGGCGAGCATCGACAGCAGCTGGACCTCGTCGCGGTAGGTGTCCCAGCCGGAGAAGTTGGCGTACTGCGCGTGGCCGGGTTTCGTGCGGTGGATCGCCTTGTCGAAGCCCGCGTAACGACCGTCCACATCGGAGAAGACGTTCGGCTGCAGGAGCGTGTGGTAGAGCGCGGTGTAGAACGTCCTGGTCGCCGCGTCCGTGCCGCCTTCCACGGTGATCTGCCGCAGCCGGTCGTTCCAGGTCCGGCGAGCGTCGTTCTTGAGGGTGTCGAAGGAAGCGCCGCGCTGTTCGGCCGCGGCGTTGAGCCTCGCGCCGGTCGCGTCCACATAGGACAGGCCGACGCGCACCTGGACCGGCTTGGCGGGGTCGAAGGTCAGGTAGGCACCGGAGCCGCCGTCGGCCGTGACGACCTGCTTGTCCCACGTCGCCTTGCTGAGGTCGCCGCCGCGGGCGGTGGTGCCGCCGGGCGTCACGGTGGCGTTCTGCCAGGTCCCGGACGTCGTGAACGGCTGGTCGAACGACGCCGAGAAGTAGACCTTGTACGTGTTGGGGCCGCGGCAGAAGTGGCCGCTGGAGACCCAGCCTTCGACGGTCCGTTTGGCCGGGTCGACCGTCACGGCGGCGTCGTCACTGCCCATCGCGGACTGCGCCACGTCGACGAGCAGCGTGGCGGGGGAGTTCTTCGGGAAGGTGAACCGGCCCATGCCCGAACGCTGGGTCGCGGTCAGCTCGGTGGTGATGCCGGAGTCCGTCGTCACCTTGTAGTAGCCGGGGGACGCGGATTCGTTCGCGTGGCTGAAGGCAGGGAAGTACTTCGTCGCGTCGACCGCGGGGGACGTGGAGATCTGCCCGGCGAACGGCAGGAACGGGACGTCGCCGGCCGCGCCACCGCAGCCGGCGCCGTTGAAGTGGGTGAGGCTGAAGCCGCGGAGCTTGTTCTCCTCCCAGGCGTAGCCGCCGTCGCGGTCGCGGGCGTAGTACCGGCCCTGCCCGGCGGGCGGTTTGGGCTGCAGCGGGGTGTCTGGGCTCCACTGCACCATGCCGAAGGGGACGTCGGCGCCGGGGAAGGTGTCGCCGGCGTAGGTGTTGGTCTCGGGGGTGTCGCCGGCCTTCGCGCCGACGAACGGGTTGACGTAGGCGGCGAGGTCCCTCGCGTGGTCGGGCTCGGCGAGTGCGGGACTGGGGCTGGCCACGGCTGTGACCAGGGGAATGACCAAAGCCGCGGTGACGACTCTGCGCATGCTCTTCCTCCCGGGGTGAGCGGGGCACCCGGGAGCTGACAACGTTGTCAGAAGACAGGGTGACCCGGCGAGCACTGGGAGTGAACCACCGGTGGTTCAGACCGGTCAAGAAGTGCCCGCCAGGCGGCCTATCCCGTCAACGCTTGAGGATCGCCAGCGCTTCGTCGTGCAGAAGGCCGTTCGTCGACAGCGCGCTGCCGTTGTCGTACCGCCCGGCGCCGTCCAGGTCGCTGAACCGGCCGCCCGCCTCGGTGACGATCACCTGCGCCGCCGCGACGTCCCACGGGTTCACGATGCACTCCGCCGCCACGTCCAGTGCGCCCTCCGCCACCAGCACGTGGTGCCAGAAGTCGCCGAACGCGCGGGACTCCCAGCACGCGTCGACCAGGTCCAGGTACTTTTCGCGCGAGTGGTGCTCGCGCCACGAGTTCACGTCCGTAGTGGACAGATAAGCGTCCGAAAGGGACGAAACCCCGGAAACCGACAGCTGCCGCGTGCCGGCCGAATCGCTGGAGAAGGCGCCCGAGCCCGTGGCCGCCCACCAGCGGCGGCCCAGCAGGGGCGCGCTGATCATGCCGACCACCGGGTCGCCGTCCTCGACGAGCGCGATCAGGGTCGCCCAGACGGGTACACCCCGGAGGAAGTTCTTGGTGCCGTCGATCGGGTCGAGCACCCACGCCCGGCCGGTCGCCGCGGATCCGCCGCGCTCCTCGCCGAGCACCGCGTCGTCCGGGCGTTCGGCCGCGAGAAGCGCCCGGATCGCGTCCTCGACCGCGGTGTCCGCGTCCGTCACCGGGGTGCGGTCGGGCTTGCGCTCGATCCTCAGGTCCAGGGCGCGGAACCGCGCCGTCGTGATCGCGTCGGCGGCATCAGCCAGCCGGGTGGCGAGGGCCAGATCATCTCCGTAGCCAGGCACGGTCACGATGGTTTCACGCCTTCTCGCCGTAGAGTTGGCCAGGTGAGCATGGTCCTACTTGCCGAAGACGATCCGGCCATCGCCGAACCGCTCTCCCGCGCCCTCGAACGTGAGGGATACGAGATCCACGTCGTCACCGACGGCCCTTCGGTGCTCGACGCCACCGCCGCCCAGAAAGTCGACCTGCTCGTGCTGGATCTCGGGCTGCCCGGCATGGACGGTCTCGAGGTCTGCCGGCGTCTCCGGGCCAACGGCACCGAGCTGCCCGTCCTGATGCTCACCGCGCGCACCGACGAGGTCGACTTCGTCGTCGGCCTCGACGCGGGCGCCGATGACTACGTCGCCAAACCGTTCCGGCTCGCCGAGCTCCTCGCCCGGATCCGCGCGCTGCTGCGCCGCCGGGTGCCCGAGGTGCTCGAGGCCGGCGGCGTGCGGATGGACCTGGGCGCGCGGCTGGTCACCGTCGACCTGCACGAGGTGCAGCTGGCGAACAAGGAGTTCGAGCTGCTGCGCGTGCTGATGAGCCGCGCCGGGCAGGTCGTCAGCCGCGACGAGATCCTCGCCGAGGTCTGGAACGACCTCGAGTCGAAGACGTCCAAGACGCTCGACATGCACATGTCGTGGCTGCGGCGGAAGCTCGCCATCGCCGCCGACGAGGCCGCCGGCCGCACCAGCAAGACCCACGACGGCGAGCGGCGGATCGCGACCGTCCGCGGCGTCGGCTTCCGGTTCAACGCCGAATAAGCCGTGCGCCGTCGCATCCTGCTGGCCATCCTGCTGGCCGTCGCCGTCACCGCGGCGGTTCTCGGCATCCCGCTGGGCATCGTGGCGAGCTGGCAGATCGAGTCGAGCTACCGCGAGACGCTCGCCGAGAACGCCCGCGCGGCGGCGGCGATCCTCGACACCGAGATCGCGAACGGGCAGGAGATCGACCTCGACCAGGTGCGCGCGGCCGTCCCGGCGAACGGGCTGCTCACCGTGCAGGTCCCCGAGCAGCAGGAAAAGCGCTACGGCAACGACCCGGGCCCCGACACCGTGACGGAGACGGCCGACCTCGCCCGCGACGGCAAGGTCGCGATCGCCGTCCCGGCCGGCCCGATGCACGAACGGCAGACGACCGTGACGCTGGTCGTCGTGCTGCTGGTGCTGCTGTCGATCGGCACGGGTGCGGTGGTGGCGCTGGTGACGGCGCGACGGCTGGCGAAGCCCCTGCGGCACGTCGCCGAACGCGCGTCCCGCCTCGGCGGCGGCGACTTCCGGCCCGACCCGAGCCGCTACGGCGTCGGCGAGCTCGACATGGTCGCCGAGGCGCTCGACGCGTCCGGCACCGCGCTCGCGCAGCTCGTGCAGCGGGAACGCCAGCTCGTCGGCGACGTCTCGCACCAGTTGCGCAGCCGGCTGACGGCGTTGCAGCTGCGGCTGGAACCGCTCACCGTGCACCCGGACGAAGAGGTGGCCGACGAGTCGAAGGCGGCCCAGGAACAGGCCGACCGGCTCGCGGAGGCCCTCGACGAGCTGCTGGCGGCGGCGCGCGCGGCCCGCGAGGTCGGCGCGGAACCGGTCGACCTGCCGACGCAGCTGCCGCAGATGGCGCAGGAATGGCGTGAACTGCTCCGCTCCGAGGGGCGCAACCTGCGGATGCGCGTGGCCGACGGCCTGATGGCGCGCGCGACACCGGGGCGGCTGCGCGAGGTGGTCGGGGTGCTGCTGGACAACGCCCTGCGCCACGGCTCGGGCACGGTCACGGTGGTCGCGCGCCGCGGCGACGCCGAGGGCACGGTGGTGATCGAGGTCAGCGACACGGGCTCGGGTGTGCCGGACGAGCTGGCCCCGCACATCTTCGAGCGCGGGTTCTCCGGCGGCGGCTCGACGGGAGTCGGGCTGGCGTTGGCTCGGGCGCTCGTGGAGGCCGACGGCGGCCGCCTGGAGCTGTCGAACCGGCGGCCGGCGGTGTTCAGCCTCTTCCTGAAGGTGCCGCGGCCGAGCGATGTCCCCGAAGTGCGTTGGCCTGCTGAGCGCGTCCCGCGTTAGCCGTCGGATCCGTTGCGGCTACGGCAATCCGTGCCGGGGAAGCGCTTTCGGCGGTGACCGGGTGGGAGGGCGCGCCCTCCCACCCGGTCGATCAGATCAGCCCTTCACGCAGTGCGTAGGCCACCGCATGCGAACGGTTGCGCAGCTGGAACCGGTTGGTCACGTCGTGCAGGATGCTCTTCACCGTCCGCTGCGAATAACACAGCTGATCGGCGATTTCCTGCGTCGAATACCCCGCCGCGACGAGCCGGAGCACTTCCGTTTCCCGGTTGCTCATCCCGCCCAGCTGCAGGCCGCGCGGTTCGAGCACCTGGCGCTGCAGCCGGGAAACCCGGTGCAGCAGCCGGCCGAGCAGGTCGGGCGGCAGCGCGCCCTCCCCGGCCGCGGCCGCCTTGATCAGCCGGACGAGCACCTCCGGCCCGGCGTCGGCGCGGCGGGCGACCGCGCAGACCCCGTGCTCGACGGCGTTGAGGATCTCGTTGTCGTCGACTTCCCCCGCGATCAGCACGATGCGGGTGAAGCCCTGGTGGTGCAGCGCGGACAGCAGCTGCGTCATGGTCTCGTCGAGCCGGTCGGCGACCAGCAACGCGACCGTCGCCGGGTCACCCGCCTCGCCGTCCACCACGCGGACCTCGTCCCGCGAACGCAGCGCCATGCAGACGCCGTTGTGCAGGATCGGATCGGTGGCGCGGACCACCACCGGCGTCCTGTCGGATTCGAACATCGTCACCCATTCCCCTCGAACGGTGCGAGAGTTCCACCCCTCACCCTGACCAGAATGCCCGTTGTGGTGTCCCGGGCGCATGGGACCGGCGTCCCGATGTTGCCCGGGCAGGCTGCCCGTCAGGACCGGCCGAGGCCCGCGTCCCGGGCTCGGACGATCGCTTCGGCGCGATCGGCGACGTGCAGCTTGGCGAAGACGTTCGAAATGTGGTTACGCACGGTTTTGGGGCTCAGGCACAGGGTGTTCGCGATGACGCCGTTGCTGTGCCCGGCCGCGATCAGGGACAGGACCTCGCGCTCACGCGCGGTCAGCTCCGGGAACACCGGTTCGCTCGTGGGTGGCGGCTGGTTGAAGAAGCCGAGCACGCGGTTCGCGATGTCGGGGCCGAAGATGGCCTCGCGCCGCGCGACCGCCTGCACCGCGCGGATGATCTCGTCCGGCTGGGCGTCCTTGAGCAGGTAGCCGCGGGCACCGGCGCGCATCGCCGCGAAGACCGACTCGCTTTCGTCGGCCATCGTCAGCATCAGCACGCCGGTGTCCGGGCTCACGGCCGCGATGTGCCGGGTCGCCTGGATCCCGGACAGGTCGGGCAGGTGCAGGTCCATGACCACGACGTCGGGGAGCAACGCGCCGGCGGCGTCGATCGCGGCGCCACCACTGGCGGCTTCGCCGACGATTTCGATCCCGGGTTCGGCGGCCAGCAGCGTGCACACGCCGAACCGGAACAGCGGGTGGTCGTCCACGACGAGGACGCGCAGGCTCTTGCCCATCCGGTCACCTCCCCCGTCACCCCCGGTAATGGTAGGGGAACGCGGCCGCATTCTCACGTGCCCAATCGGCGAACGTCAGCGGCGGCCGGCCGAGCACGCGCTCGACGGTGTCGAACACGACGTGTTCGCGCTCGGCGGACTCCCGCTTCAGCGCGAAGAAACCGTCGACGGCTTCGGCGGGCCAGCCGTACTTCCGCATCATGCGTTCGCGTGCGGCGCTCAGGGGCTCTTCGACGTACTTCACCGGTCGGCCGAGGGCGTCGGCGAGCGTCGCGACCTGTTGTTCGGTCGTGAGGGCTTCGCCGCCGGTGAGTTCGTAGGTCGCGCCTTCGTGGCCGGACGTCGTGAGGGCGAGCGTCGCGACCGCGGCGATGTCCCGGACGTGGATCAGCGCGGACGCCGGATCGCCTTCGGGGACGTACACGGTGTTTTCGTCGCGAATGCTTTCGCGCCAGGCGAACCGGTTGTCCATGAACGCGCCGGGCCGCAGGATCGTCCACGCCGGCCCGGCTTCGCGGACCGCCTGCTCGGCTTCGGCGTGGGCGCGGGTGATCGGGTCCATCTGTCCGAAGTGGACACCGGTGGTGGACAGCTTGACGAGGTGGGTGGCACCGGCCCGGGCGGCGGCTTGCGCGACCGCTTGTTCGCGGCCGGCGCTGTGGCCCTGCGTCAGTACGAAAACGCGGTCCGCGCCGTCGAGGAGCGCGGGCAGGTCCGCGGTGTCGAGGTCCGCTTGGACGACTTCGGCCCGCGGATCGATGCGGGCCTTGGCCGGGTCGCGGGTCAGGGCGCGGACGGCGGCGCCGGCGTCGAGCAGGGCCGGGACGAGGGCGCGGCCGACCTTGCCGGTGGCGCCGAGGACGAAGATCATCGGGATTCTCCTGTTTTGAGCGGGACGTGCGGGAGCGCGAACGCCGTGACGAGGGCGAGCGCGAGGACTGGCAGCAGGGCGAGGAAGACGCCGTGGGTGCCGGCGTTGTAGGCGAAGCCGAGCGCGACCGGGCCGAGGCTCGAGCCGAGCGCGCGGGCGAGGTTGATGCCGGCGGCGACGGCGCCGCGGTCCGCCGGTGGTGCGGTGTTCTGCGTCGCCAGGGCGAGGACTTGCAGGTTCAGCCCGGCGGCGAGGCCGAAGACGACCAGGCAGGCCAGGACGAGGGGCAGCGCGTCCAGCGTGGTCAGGCCGAGGACGGCGAGCAGGCCGAGCGCCATGCTGAGGCGCGGTGCCCAGCAGTAGGCGCCGGTGCGGGCGATGATCTTGCTCGCGACGACGGAGGACAGCGAGACGGCGAGCGTCATCGGCACCAGCCGCAGCCCGCCTTCCGCCGGGCCGGCGTCGGCCTGCAAGAGGACGGCGATGTAGTTGATCGAGCCGAGGAACGCGAAGCCGGCGAGCACGCTGAGCACGACGGACACGGTGAAGGTGCGGTCTCTGAAGAGACGTAGTGGCAGCACGGGTGCTTCGGCTTTTCGCTCGATGAAGACGAACGCGACGGCGGCCACCGCACCGAGGCCGATCGACCACGGCGTGAGCAGGGTGAACCCGGTGATCGCCCCGCCGAGTAGGACGACGCCCGCGAAGTCGAAGGGCGCTTCACGACGTCGTCGCGGCAGATCGAGGGTCCTGAGGAGAGCGACGGCGACGAGTCCGAGCGGCAGGTTGACCAGGAAGATCGATCGCCACCCGGCGAACCCGGTGAGCACCCCGCCGACGACCGGGCCGGCGAGCGATGCGACGGCGAAGCAGATCGAGAACCACCCGAAGTACTTGGCGCCTTCGCGAGGCGTGAACATCTCGCCGAGCGAAGCGCCGACGGAGACGAAGAGGCCACCGGAGCCGGCGCCCTGCAGAACCCGGCCCACGATGAGCACGGTGGCCGACGGCGCGAGTCCGCAGGCGAGCGAGCCGAGCAGGAACAGGGCGAGCGCGCCGAGGAGCACGCGTTTGCGGCCGAAGACGTCGCCGAGCTTGCCGTAGAGGGGAGCGGTGACGCTGCCGGCGAGCAGGTAGGCGGTGGTGACCCAGGCGTAGGACCCGGCCCCGCCGAACTCGGCGGCGATCCGGGGGAGCGCGGTGGCGACGACCTGGGCGTCGAGCATCGCGAGGAAGACGGACAGGAACAGGCCCGCGAGGGCGGGATTTTGGGCGCGTTTCAGCGCGGTGGTGCTCAAGAGGGGTCCTTGTTTCGTCAGAAGGGACGAGAGATGCGGACGCGGCTTGGGGCACGCGTCCCGTCGAGTCGGGAAAAGGCTCCATCGTCACCCGCGAACGGGTGCGACCTCTTCGCGCTCGGAAACCACCTCGAATCGTCCCGCTCGCCCGGCCGAACCCGGACGGCGTCCTCACGAAGGAACACTGACGAGGATGACTGTAGACAACTACATGTCAGAAGGCAAGTAGTTTGGGATCCAGGGCAGAACTGGCGTGATGGGGCACGTGACTCGCGTGATCAGGGCCGTGACTCGCGAGTTCCGGCTTCGATCACGCCAGTTACGTCTTCCAGCACGCGAGTCGCGGCCCGGAGCACGCGAGATCCGCCGACCAGCTTGCGTGATCGGCTGGGAAGGGCTCAGTGCAGGCGGGTCACGTCGCCGTTGTCGCGGCGCCGCTCGCCGAGCTCGTCCGGGAAGACCCACTTCTTGAAACCCCAAAAGCGGAAGAACATCGCCAGCAGCATGCCGATGATCGACCCGCTCGCGAAGTCCGCGACCTCCTGCACCAGCCGCGTCACGTGGGGGACCTCCAGGTCCAGCACATACCTCGACACGTACAGCGGGATCAGGTTCACCACGACCGCGACGCCGCTGATCACGAAGAACAGCGCGGCCTCGTGGTGACGTTCCCGGCCGCCGCGGGTGCGGAACGACCACTCGCGGTTCAGGATGTACGACACGATCGTCGCGACGATGATCGCGATCGCCTTCGCCGTGGTCGGTTTCGACTCCAGGACCGACAGCTTCAGGAAGTACCAGACGCCGTTGTCGACCAGGAACGTCGTGCCGCCCACGATCGCGAACTTCAGCAGCTCCCGGTGCTTGATCAGCACCGAACGCAGTGGTTCCGGCGTGCGCTTGAGCACGGTTTCCACAACGGTCACACCACGCAGTCTAGGAGCACACCGCGTTGACCTGTGGTTCAGGCGGCCTTGCGGTCCTGAATGTCCGGATCATCCGCGACCTGGACGACGCGGGCGTCCTCTTCGGGGAACACCCACTTCTTGAACGCCCACCAGCGGAACACCGTGCCGAGCAGGGTCCCGATGATGATGCCGCTGACGAAGTCGGCCACCTCGACGCCGAACGGCGACAGCCGGGGCGCCTGCATGTCCAGCACGTACCGCGAGAACCACTGCGGCAGCGCGTTCAGGCCCAGCGCGATGCCGCTGATCAGGAAGAACAACGCGGCTTCGTGCGACCGCTCCCGGCCGCCGCGGGTGCGGAACGACCACTCGCGGTTGGCGACGTAGGAAAAGATCGTCGCGACCAGGACGCCGACGATCAGCGCCGTCACCGGATGGGTCCGCAGCACGGTGAACTTCAGGCCGTAGTTGACGGACATCGTGATCACGAAGCTGATCCCGCCGACGACGGCGAAGCGGAGGAGCTCGCGATGCTTTTTCAGCAGCTCGCGCACTGCGCGGACGCTACCCGGTCAGCCAGCCGAATCCCCTCTCGGGGGTGACGGTCGGCCGCTGGTCGCCCGGCTTCGTGCCCGGCTGCGGCGGTGCGCTCGTCGTGGTCGCCGACGTCGGGGGCTCGGTCGTCGGCTCGGTCTTCGTGGTTGTCGCCGGCGGGGTGGACGTCGGTTTCGTGGGCGTTGTCGGCGTCGGCTTGGACGGCGTGGTCGACGGTGTCGTGGTCGGGAGTGGGTCCTTGCCGCACCAGTGGTGGTAGCAGCCGAAGTCCACGGTCACCGGCGCCGCCGAGGCCTTGCCGAGCTTGGCGTTGATCGTGACGCGCCCGTCGTCGGGACGGCCCTTCAGCCGCACCCACAGGTTGACGTGCTGGCCGGGCGCCAGCGCGCTCTTCGTCGTGCAGGTCGCGCCCTCGCCGGACGGCGTGCACGGGAAGCCGCGCAGGCTCCACCACTGCCACAGCGGGTGGTCGAAGGTGACCGTGACCGGCTTCGTCGTCTCGCCGGTGTTGCGGACCCGCACGTAGACCAGCGGGTTGCGGGTCCACGGGAACGCCGAGAGCCCGTCGCCCTGCGCCTCCAGCACCACCGCTTCCGGCGGCTGCTTCACGGTGACCTTGACGCTCACCGCGACGTTGATCTGCACGCCGGCGGTGACGGATCCGGTGACCGTGCCGCCCTGGGCGTCCTCGTCGGCCTGGAGCCGGAAGTTCAACGTCGCGCTCTGGCCGGGCTGCAGGCCCGCGCCGGTCTTGCAGACGACCGTGCCCTCGCCACCCGGGCAGTTCACCGAGATCGGGGCGCCGTCCTGTGCGAAGGCCATCGGCGCGCCGCCACCGCCGGCGTCGACCGCGCGCACGCCGGGCGGCAGCTTCAGCGCGGCGGCCACCGGTTCGGACGGGCTGCCGCCGTCGTTGCGGACGGTGAGCGGCAGGTTCATCGCGGTGCCGGGACTCAGCTCCAGCCCGCCCGGCGGCGTGGTCGCGGACACCGACGGCGGTGCCGGTGCGGGCGGCGCCGGCGGTGCGGGAGCGGGCGGCTCGACAGCCGGGGGCGCCGGCTCGACGGGCGGCGCGGCGGGAGGTGCGGGAGGTGCGGGAGGTGCCGGCGGCTGCGCCGGGGCGGGCGGGGCCGGTGGCGCGGGCTTCGGTGCCGGCGGGTTGACCGGCTGGACCACCGGCGGCGGCACCTGGGCCGCGACCGGGATCTCCTGCGCCCCGCCGCCGGCGGTGAGCGCGATGACGACGGCCGCGACGACCGCTGTGCCCGAGGCGGCGACCCCGGCGAACTGACGGGGTCCCGCGGCGGCGGCGCCCGCGGCCGCACCCGCCTTGCCCCCGGCCGCTGCCGCACCGGCTGCGGCCGCGCCGGCAGCCGCGGCGGTGGCCGCGCTCGCCTTGGCCGCGCCGATCGTGGCGAGGTAGCCGAGCGCCGCGCCACCGAGGACGATCGGGGCGATGATCGCGCGCAGCCCGCCGTTGACGTCGGCGAGCTCCGCGGCCAGCGCCCGGCAGTTCTCGCACTCGTCGAGGTGGTTCTCGACCTGGGAGCGTTCACGCTTGGACAGCCCGTCGCGGGTCCACGCGCCGAGCCGCTCGGCGCAGGCGCGGCAGCGTTCCTCGGCGTTCTCCTGCAGGTGGACCTGCAGGTACGCCTGGCGCAGCCCCTCGCGGGCGCGGTAGGCGAGCGCGGAGACGCCGTTCGCGGTCAGCCCCAGCAGCGGCGCGACCTCGGCCGGGCTCTGCTGCTCGATCTCGGTGTGCCAGAGCACCGCCTGCCAGCGTTCGGGCAGCCGCGCGAACGCCTTGGCGGCCATCGTCCGCTCGAGCCCGGCGACGGCGGTGTCGGAGAACGGCACGGTCAGCGCCTCGGCCGACACGTCGGTCATGTCCTCGTTGAGGTCGACCCGGCGTTCCTTGCGCGTGCGGTCGTACGCGGTGTGACGCAGCGCGGTCAGCAGGTACGCCCGGAAGGCTGTGTCCGGCCCCTTGCCGCCACGCAGCGTGTCCAGCACCTTGGCGAACGCCTCGGACACCAGGTCGTCGGCTTCCGAGCTCGAACGGGCCAGCTGACGAGCGAGGTTGTGCGCCGCGCCGGTGTGGCGCTCGTAAAGCGGCCCGTACGACTCGATCTTCCCGGAGCGGACCTCGGCGATCAGCTCGGCGTCACTCTTTCCGCTGAGATCGGCGGGAACGGTGGACACGGCACTCCTCGGTCGGTTAAGGCCAGGACCTGCCATTACAGGCGGGTCCGCGACGCGAGACAAGTGTGACTGACCCACCCGAGGCCGTCACGTCGTGGTGGGGGTGTTGACTCCGTCGGCGGAGCGAAATCACCCATCCCCGGGTCGCGTCGTGGAAAAGCTTCCTGACAAAACTCGCGAGTACGCGTCACGAGGTCCGGTGGGGCACGTCCTCACCGTGAAGCACCGAGCAAGATCGACACGGACCGGACGAAAGGGGCAGGCCGCCAGTGGACGTTCCGGCTACGCGCTCCGGTCCCGGTGACGCCCCGTTCGCCGACCGGGCCCTGCGCACGCTGCGTGCCCGCTGGCGCACGGCCAGCCTGGCCGCCGGCTGGCGGTTCCCGAGCGACTGGGCGCTGCCCGAGGTCGACGCCGTCTGCGCGGCCGTGATGGCCAAAGGCGGCGCCGAAGCCGCCGAAACCGCGCTGGCGGGGCTGGCCCGGGCGCGGGCGGCGGCCGGCGCGGGACTCGCGGAAACCCTCGCCGACCTGGCCGCGCTGCACGCGGTGCTCGACCACGGCGGCGACGGGTTCGTCTCGCCGGACGTCGACGCCACGCCGGCGCGGCTGCTCCGGACCACCGCGCTGGCCTGGGCCGACGTCGCCACCGACCAGCTCGTGCACACCGAGGTCACCGACCCGCTGACCGGCCTGCCGTCGGCCGCCTACCTGCGCACCCGGCTCTACGAGGTCTACCGGGCCGCCGCCGCGCGCGAGCGGCCGGCCGCCGAGGACCACGTGCTGCTGGTCGTCTCGCTCGACCTCAGCACGGTCACCGGGTTCCCGCGGCTGACCGGGATGATCCTGGTCGCGGACGCGCTGCGGGCGGTGTTCGACAGCGGGCAGAGCGTCGCCACGCTCGGGACGTCCGTCGTCGCCGCGCTGGTTCCGAAGGACGAGCGCGTCGCTTCCCACGGTGTCGCGTTGCGAAGGGCGTTGCACGAGCGGCTTTCCGTCGATTCGCAGCTCGCGGACGCCGGCCGGCCGAGGGTGTCGGCCGTGCGCCTGCCGGCCACCCACGAAATGGCTTGCGACCTGCTGGCCCACCTCGCCCGGGTGTGAAACGCGTGAAAAGTCCGGTTCCGCACGGACCCTTCTGACCCGGATCGGACGGGTCATGATTTCCTGGTGAGGTGACCCGGACTGTAACCACCGACGTCGACGGCGCAGTCGCGGCCAGATCGCAGCACCGCCTGGCCCTGCGGAAGTCACTCGCCCGCCTGTCCGTCCGCCCGCGGTCGATCCTGATTCTCGCGGTCATTCCGCTGGTCGCGATCGGGTACGGCATCTGGGGCTGGCAGCACGACTGGGTGCTCGGCGTCGACAGCGCGGTCTACCGGGCCGGCGCGCTCACGCTGCTGCACGGCGACTCCCTCTACGACTCGAACACGCTGGCCCCCGAGCCGTGGTGGGCGCTGCTGCCGTTCACCTACCCGCCGACGGCCGCGCTGATCTTCGTGCCGCTCGCGGCGTTCCCGACGCAGATTTCCTGGGGCCTGATCACCGCGATCTCGCTGGCGGCGATGGCGCTGTCGATCCGGATCGCGATCGGCGCCCTGCCCCGCCCGTCCGCCGACGGCCCGCGCTGGTGGGCCTCGCCCGCCCGCTCGACCATCGTGTTCTTCCTGGTCTTCCTCGGCCTCGAGCCGGTGTGGCGGACGATCTTCCTCGGCCAGATCAACCTGGTCCTGATGGCCATGATCCTGCTGGACATGCTGGTCATCGGCGCGCGGGGGAGCCGCTGGGGCGGTGTGCTGGTCGGCGTCGCGGCGGCGATCAAGCTGACGCCGCTGGTCTTCCTCGGGCACCTGTTCATCACCGGCCGCCGCAAGGACGCGCTGCGCGGGCTCGCGACGTTCATCGTCCTCCAGGGCCTGATGTTCCTGATCAACGCGCACGACGCGGCCAAGTACTGGACCGTCACGCTGCCGGACACCGGCCGGATCGGGCCGGTGCACTGGGCGGGCAACCAGTCGCTGAACGCGCTGATGAACCGGGCCACCGACCTCGCGCCGTGGGCGTCGAAGGCGGCGATGGGCATCGGGCTCCTGCTCGCGATCCCGGCGCTGTGGCTGCTCATGCGGTTCCACCGCAAGGGCCAGGCGCTGGCCGCGGTGCTGGTCACCGCGTTCTGGACGCTGCTGATCTCGCCGATCTCGTGGACGCACCACTGGGTGTGGGTGATCCCGCTGATCGTGCTGCTGGTGTCGCGGCTGCCGAAGACCACCCCGAAGACGGCGTGGAAGCGCTGGGTCGGGACCGGCCTGGTGGCGTTCGTGTTCGTCAGCTGCGTGCTGCTGATCCTGCCGAACGGCCGCAACGTCGAGCTGCACTGGAAGGTGTGGCAGAACATCCTGGGGGACGCCTACATCCTGATGCCGTTCGTGCTGGCCGCGGCGCTGATCCTGCGCTGGGGCCTGCAGCGGCGGGCCAGGAAGAAGGCCGCGCCGGACGAGCATGTCGACGTCGCGACCGGCGTCTGAGGCGCGCACCGGCTGGTTCTTCGCCGGGGGGATCGCGCTTCTCGTTCTCGGTTTCGGTTTCGTCGTCTGGCTGGCCGGGTGGCACCTGGGCGCGGACAGCGCCGTGTACCGCGCCGGGGCGCTGACGCTGCTGCACGGCGACCCGCTCTACACGCGGGACGTGCTGGTCGCGCTGCCCGACTGGGTGCGGCTGCCGTTCACTTACACGCCGGCCGCCGCGCCGCTGTTCCTGCCGCTCGCGCTGGTGCCGTCGGGCCTGGTCTGGGGCGTGATCGCGTTTTTGTCGGTGGTCGCCCTTATGGTCGTGATCACGGTGGTTTCGTCGTCGCCGGGGGGCCCATCGCTTCTGGGAAGAAGCTGGTGGGCGCTGCCGGCGGGAACGGCCATCGCGCTGGCGCTGGAACCGGTGTGGAAGACGCTTTTCCTGGGCCAGATCAACTTGATATTGATGGCGTTCGTGGTGCTGGACGTCCTGGTGCTGTCCGCGCGAGGGTCGCGCTGGGCGGGCGTGCTGATCGGCGTGGCGGCGGCGATCAAGCTGACCCCGCTGATCTTCGTGCCGCACCTGTTCTTCACGGGGAAGTGGAAGGACGGGCTGCGGGCTCTGGGCACGTTCGTGGCGCTCGAAGCGGTGATGTTCGCGGTCATCCCGGTCGACGCGGCGCGGTTCTGGCGGGATTCGGCGACCGACCCGAGCCGGGTCGGGTCGGTGCACTGGATCTTCAACCAGTCGCTCAACGGGCTGGTCAACCGGGCCACCCACCTCGCGCCCTGGTCGCTGGCGGTGGCGGCCGGGGTGGCGGCGGTGCTCGCCGTGCCGGCGGTGTGGCTGGTCGTGCGGCTGCACCGGCGCAATGAGACAGTCGCCGCCCTGCTCGTGACGGCGTTCTACGGGCTGCTGCTGTCGCCGGTCTCGTGGTCACACCACTGGGTCTGGTGCGTGCCCTTGCTCACGCTGCTGGTGGTCAAGGCGCGGTGGTGGGCCGCGGCGGCGGTCGCGCTGCTGTTCGTCTCGCAGATCGTGATGCTCGTGCCCAACGGCGGCGACACGGAGTTCGGCTGGGGCCTGGGCTGGTCGGTCCTCGGCAACGTCTACGTGCTCGCGGCGGCGGCCGGGATCCTCGGGCTCGCGGCGCGTGAGCTACGTCTGGTCCGGCGGTCACCGCAGGTCGTCACAGTTTGACAAATCCGGCCGAAAGCAGGCGGAACGGTCCGGATCCGGACCGCTCAACTGCACCTTCCGCCGTGACTGCCGGTCGGATTTGTCAAAAGTCGGCGCAGTAGGCTGGGCCGCGCTATGGACAAACACACCGGTCTGCCCATTGTGGGCATGGTGGGCGGCGGCCAGCTGGCCCGGATGACCCACCAGGCGGCGATCTCCCTCGGCCAGTCCCTGCGCGTGCTCGCCGCGGGGGAGAACGAAGCCGCGGGGCTCGTCGCGGGCGACGTCGTGCTGGGGCACCACACCGACCTCGACGCGCTGCGGAAGTTCGCGGCGTCGGTCGACGTGGTCACGTTCGACCACGAGCACGTGCCGGGCGAGCACCTGCTGACGCTGGCGATGGAGGGCTACCTCATCCGGCCGGCGCCGTCGGCGCTCGGTTTCGCGCAGAACAAGCTGGTGATGCGCGAGATGATGGCGGGCCTCGGCGTGCCGGGCCCGGCCTTCGCCGAGGTGTCCACTGTGGACGACGTGGTCAAGTTCGGCGGCGAGCACGGCTGGCCGGTCGTGCTCAAGGCGTCGAGCGGCGGGTACGACGGCCGCGGCGTCTGGATGCTGGACACCGCGCGGCATGCCCGCGAGACCGTGCCGGAGCTGCTGGAAGCGGGCACTCCGCTGCTGGTCGAGGAGAAGGTGGCGATGCGGCGGGAGCTGGCCGCGCTCGTCGCCCGCTCGCCCTTCGGCCAGGGTGCGGCCTACCCCGTGGTCGAGACGGTGCAGACCGGCGGGATCAACACCGAGGTGCTGGCCCCGGCGCCGGGGCTCGCGCCGGAGCGCGTGCACGAGGCGCAGGACCTGGCGCTGCGGGTCGCGTCGACGCTGGACGTCACCGGGCTGCTCGCGGTCGAGCTGTTCGAGACCGACACCGGGCTGCTGGTGAACGAGCTGGCCATGCGCCCGCACAACTCCGGGCACTGGACCATGGACGGCGCGCGCACGTCGCAGTTCGAGCAGCACCTGCGGGCGGTGCTCGACTACCCGCTGGGCCGGACGGACCTGGTCGCGCCGGCGTGCGTGATGGCCAACGTCCTGGGCGCGCCGGAGCTGCCCGAGATGGGGCCCGACGAGCGGCTGCACCACCTGTTCGCGCGGTACCCCGAGGCGCGGGTGCACCTCTACGGCAAGCAGGAGCGGCCGGGGCGCAAGCTCGGGCACGTCAACTTCACCGGCGACCGCATGGACGACCTGCGCAACCGCGCGCTGCTGTCGGCGCACTGGCTGTCCCACGCCGTCTGGCTCGACGGCTACGAAATCCACTAGGAGATCAGGTATGGCGCCGCAGGTGGGCGTGATCATGGGCAGCGACTCGGACTGGCCGACCCTGGAGGCGGCCGGTGCGGCGCTGGACGAGTTCGGCGTCGAGTACGAGGTCGGCGTCTACTCGGCGCACCGCACCCCGCAGCGCATGCTGGACTACGCGACGTCGGCGGTGGCCCGCGGCGTCCGCGTGATCATCGCGGGCGCGGGCGGCGCGGCCCACCTGCCGGGCATGGTCGCCTCGGCGACGGTGCTGCCGGTGATCGGCGTTCCGGTCCCGCTGAAGTACCTGGACGGCCTGGACTCGCTGCTGTCGATCGTGCAGATGCCGGCGGGTGTCCCGGTGGCGACGGTGTCGGTGGGCGGCGCGCGCAACGCGGGCCTGCTGGCGGTCCGCATCCTGGCGGCGTCGGACGAGGGCCTGCGCTCGAAGATGGCGAAGTTCCAGCAGGACCTGGAGAAGCTGGTCCTGGACAAGGACGCGGCCCTGCGCGCGAAGACCGGCCACTAGCGGGTCACCACGGCACGGTCTTGCCCTCGCGGTCCAGGAACTCGAGGCCGGGCCGGTCCCGCTTCGCGAGCAGGACGTCGACCACCTTCGGGACGGTTTCCTCCAATGTGAACGGCGCGTCCGGCCCGCCCAGGGCCGTGCGGATCCAGCCGGGGGCCACGAGGACCAGGGCGCGCCCGGTCTCGGCCTGCCGGGCGGCGAAGCTGCGCATCAACATGTTCAGGGCCGCCTTGCTGCCGCGGTAGACCTCGCGCGAGCCGGCTGTGTTGTTCGTGATGCTGCCCTGGCCAGAGGACATCGCGCCGATGAGCCCGTCCGCGGGCACGAGGTCCTGGAGCGCTTCGATGACGCGCATCGGGCTGAGCGCGTTGGTGACCATGACGTCGACGAAGTCGGCGGTCGGCACTTCGCCGATCGGAGTTGCCGGGTTGTTCGTGGTGCCCGCGTTGACGAAGAGCAGGTCGAGCCGGCGGCCGGCGAGCCGTTCACGCAGGGGCGGCAGCTGGTCGGGCTCGGTGATGTCGAGGTGCTCGACCTCGACGCGCCCGTCCGACGCGTCCGCGAGGTCGTGCAGGGGTGTCCGGGCGGCCGGGTCGCGGACCGTGCCGATCACGTGCCACCCGCGGGCGGAGAGCTCGGCGGCGATCGCGTGCCCGAGGCCGCGCGACGCTCCGATGATGAGGGCGGTCTCCATGGCTGTTCCCTTCGGTCGGTTGCGCTTCCGAGTCTGTCCGCCCGGCCGCCGGCCGCGCCCGTCCCGGCGGCGGATTTGTAGGATTGCCTCGACGAGAGGAGCCCTGATGGCCGAATCCGTCGGTGTGCAGTCCGAAGATGTGCGTCTCATTCGCGCGCTCCAGATCGCCCCGCGAGCCTCGTTCGCCTCGATCGCGGCCGCGCTCGGCGTCACCGAGAACGCGGTCGGCCGGCGCTACCGGCGGCTGCGGGCCGAGGGCGTCCTCCGCGTCGCGGGCATCGTTGACCCGGGGGCGCTGGGCCAGAGCAAGTGGCTGGTGCGGCTGCGGTGCCGTCCCGGCAGCGTCGCGGCGATCGCCGACGCCCTCGCGAAGCGCGACGACGTCAGCTGGGTGGGGCTCTGCTCCGGGGGTTCCGAGATCGGGTTCGCGGTGCGGTCGCGGACGCGGGAACAGCGGGACGACCTGCTCGGCCAGCAGCTGCCGCGGACCGCGGCCGTCCTCGACATCCACGCGGCCGCGATGCTCCGCCAGTTCGTCGGCGGCCGCGGGCACTACTGGGCCGCGCTGCGGGGCACGCTGACCCCCGAGCAGGAAGCGCTGCTCGGGACCGGCGAGTCGCCGTTCACCGAAGCCCCGGTCGTGGCCCGCGAGCCCGTGCAGCTGACCGCCGAGGACGAAAAGCTGCTTGACGTCCTGGCCGAGGACGGCCGGGCCGCCCTGGTCGACCTCGCTGCGGCGGCGGACCTCACGCCCGGCCGTGCCGCACGCCGCCTGGAGACGCTGATCCGGCTGCGCGTCGTCCACATCGACGTCGAGATCGCGGCCGCGGCGCTCGGCTACCACGCCCGGGCGAATCTCTGGTTGCGCGTGCACCCGTCGGCGGTCAAGGACGTCGGGCGCACGCTCGCGCAGAAGCCCGAAATCGCCTTCGCCGCGGCGGTTTCCGGGCCGTACAACGTCCACGCCGTCGCGCACTGCCGGGACCTCGACGAGCTGTTCGAGTTCACCTCGGACCGGATCGGCTCGCTGCCCGGGCTGCAGAGCATGGAGGTCTCGCCGCTGCTCAAGCACGTCAAGCAGGCCGGCACGCTCCTGTCCGGCGACCGGCTAGCCGGGCAGCTCGCCGATCAGCTGTTGCCGTAGCTCCCGCTTGAGCACCTTCCCGGCGGCCGACACCGGGATCTGCTCGACCACGTGGATCTCCCGCAACCGCTTGTAGGGCAGCACCTTCTCGTTGACCGCGGCCATCAGCTCGTCGGCGTCCAGCGCGCCGCGGGGTACCACGAACGCCACCGGCAGCTCGCCGACCTCGGTGTCGGGTCGGCCCACCACGGCCGCCGCCGCGACGCCGGGCATCGTGATCAGCAGCTCCTCCAGCTCGCGCGGGAAGACGTTGTACCCCTTGTACAGCAGCATGTCCTTCTTGCGGTCCACGATGGAGAGGTAGCCGTCGGCGTCGAGGATGCCGACGTCGCCGGTGTGGAGCCAGCCGTCGACCAGTGCGGCCGCCGTCTCCTCCGGGCGGTTGCGGTAGCCCAGCATGATCTGCGGCCCGCGCAGGCAGACCTCGCCCTTCTCGCCCGCGGGGAGCGGGTCTTCGCCGCCCTCGGCCGGGACGACCTTGACCTCGGTGTCGAAGATCGGCACACCGACCGAGCCGACCTTGCGCGTGCCCGAGCGGTACGTCGGGGAAATGATCGCGCCCATGGTCGCTTCGGTGAGGCCGTAGCCCTCGCTGACCACCACGCCCGGGAACCGCTCGCGCAGCGCGTTGATCATCGCGTGGTTCATCGGCGCGGCCCCTGAGCCGATCGCGCGCACCGACGAGAGGTCCGCGGTGTGGAACGACGGCGTCGCGAGCAGGGCGGCGAACAGCGCGGGCGCGCCGCCGATGCCGGTGATGCGCAGCCGTTCGGCGTCGGCGACGTAGGCCGGCGGGTCGAAGCGCGAGTGCAGCACGATCGTCGTGCCGGCGATCACCGCCGCGTTCATCCCGCCGATGATGCCCATCGCGTGGAACCACGGCGTCAGGTTGATCGCGATGCCGGTGCCCAGGCGCGTCGGCCACTCGTCCTCGCTGCCGACCTGGTCGATCGTGACGTCGCCGTGGGCGTCGAGCGCCGGCACCGAGCCGCTGCCCCAGCACGAGTGCTGCAGCGTGTTGACCACGACGTTGCGGTGCGTCAGCCGCACGCCCTTCGACCGGCCGGTGGTGCCGCCGGTGTAGGCGAGGTGCGCGAGGTCGTCGTGGATCGCGATGTCGACGCCGGGCCGCTCGTCCGGCTGCCCGGCCTGGAACGCCTCGAACTCGACGGCGCCCTCGGGCAGGTCGCCGGTGGGGCCGACGACGACGGTGAGCCGCGCCGGGATCCGGTCGGCGACGCTCGCGAGCACCCCGGCGACCGGCCCGAACGTCACGACCGCCGCGGCCTCGCAGTCGGCGAGCTGGAAGGCGAGGTCGTCCGGCGGGAGCAGCGGGTTGGCCGGGCTGAACGTCGCCCCGGCCAGCAGCGTGCCGTAGTAGGCGACCGGGAAGGCCAGGCAGTTCGGCAGGTGCAGCGCCACGACGTCACCGCGGCCGATGCCCTGCGCCCGCAGCGCGTGGGCGAAGCGGCAGGCCGCGCGGTAGGTCTCGGCGAAGGTGAGGCTGTGGCCGTCGTGGGCGAAGGCGGTCCGGTCACCCCAGCGGGCGGCGCCCGCGGCGATGAGGGAACCGACCGGGGCTTCGGGGTAGTCGAGGGAGGCGGGCAAACCGGGCGGCGTCGTCGGCGCGGTGAGCGGCATCACTCGACGGTACGAGTTCTGCGGTCAACGACACAAGGACGAGGGCGGACGCGTGCAGTGAACGAGCGCTAACATCGACGGAACCCTCCCGACGTCGTAGAGAAGGTGACCGGAGTGACCGACGGCCTGTACCAGCTTGCCGAGGAGCACGAGGAGCTGCGGGCCGCGGTCCGGGCTCTGGCCGAGAAGGAGATCGCGCCGTACGCGGCCGAGGTCGACGAGAACGAGCGCTACCCGATCGAGGCGTACAACGCGCTGGTCAAGTCCGGGTTCAACGCCGTCCACATCGGCGAGGAGTACGACGGCCAGGGCGCGGACGCCGTGGGCGCCTGCATCGTGATCGAAGAGGTCGCGCGGGTCGACGCGTCGGCGTCCCTAATCCCGGCGGTGAACAAGCTCGGCACGCAGCCGATCATCCTGTCCGGCTCGGAGAGCGTGAAGAAGCTCGTGCTGCCCTCGATCGCGTCGGGTGAGGCCTCGGCTTCGTACGCGCTTTCGGAGCGCGAAGCGGGCTCGGACACGGCGTCGATGCGGGCGCGCGCCCGGCTCGACGGTGACCACTGGGTGCTCAACGGCACGAAGTGCTGGATCACGAACGCGGGTGAATCGACCTGGTACACCGTGATGGTCGTGACCGACCCGGACGCGGAGAAGAAGGCCAACGGCATCTCGGCGTTCGTCGTGCACAAGGACGACCCGGGCTTCTCGGTGGGCCCGAAGGAGAAGAAGCTCGGCATCAAGGGCTCCCCGACGCGCGAGATCTACTTCGAGAACTGCACGATTCCTGAGGACCGGATCATCGGCGAGCCCGGTACCGGTCTGAAGACGGCGCTGCGGACGCTCGACCACACCCGGCCGACGATCGGGGCGCAGGCGTTGGGCATCGCTCAGGGTGCGCTCGATGCGGCGATCGCGTACGTGAAGGACCGTCGGCAGTTCGGCAAGTCGATCGCTGAGTTCCAGGGTGTTCAGTTCATGCTGGCCGACATGGGGACGAAGATCGAAGCGGCTCGTCATCTGGTGTACGCCTCTGCGGCGGCTTCGGAGCGGGGGGACAAGCGGGCCGGGTTCATGGCTTCGGCGGCGAAGACTTACGCGTCGGATATCGCCATGGAGGTGACTACGGACGCTGTGCAGCTGTTCGGTGGTGCTGGGTATACCCGGGACTTCCCCGTGGAGCGGATGATGCGGGATGCCAAGATCACCCAGATTTATGAGGGTACGAACCAGATTCAGAAGGTTGTGATGGCTCGGGCGCTGCTGAAGGGCTAGTCCGGCACCCCGAAGCCCTGATTGTGACTACGGCCGGCGGTACCGCGTCAAGGCGGGAAAGATGCCTTGACCCGGTGCCGCCGGCCGTGTTTTGGCTTCGGATCGGGGTGCGGGGAGGTCTGGGTACTCGTCGGCCTGCTTTCCGCTGACCCTTGCGTGTGTGAAGCCCCTGGCACCTTCGGTGCCGGGGCTTTTTTGTCATCTTTGTAAGTGGCACTTGGGCTGGGGCGTGTCACTCGTAGCAGGTCAAGGGCCGAAAGAAAATCACTCACCAGGGGGAGTGTCCGGACAAGTTACCCGCGCGTTAACTCAGTGGTGATGCGGATCACCGTCGGTTCACAGAGAGGTGAAACGGATGGGCGCAATGACGCGCAGGTGGCTCACGGCGGCTGTTGCCATGGTGGCGGTGCTGGCACTGGGGGCCGGTACCGGGCAAGCGGCCGAGAAGGAACCCACCGGGCCCGTGCAGCCCAACATCCTCACAGCCGCGCTCTACTCGCTCGGCGCCCCCACCATCGCGCCGCCTGGGGCGAACGACTGGAACTGCAAACCCTCCGACAAACACCCGAACCCCGTGCTGCTCTCCAACGGGACCACCGCCAACGCCTACGAAAACTGGGCCAACCTCTCCCAGAAGCTCGCCAACGCCGGCTACTGCGTCTTCGCCGGGAACTTCGGCGGGGCGCCCGGGAGCTTCCTGCAGACCGTCGGGCCCATCGCCGACACCTCGAAAGCGCTTGCCGCCTTCGGGGACAAGATCCTCCAGGCCACCGGTGCCCGGAAGCTCGACGTCGTCGGGCACTCGCAGGGCGGGATGAACATCCGGTACTGGATCAAGTATCTCGGCGGCGCGGACAAGATCTCGCGGCTCGTCGGGCTGTCGCCGTCCAATCACGGGACCGATCTCTTCGGCCTGCTCAGCACCCTCGAAATGATCCCCGGTGTGCCGGCCGCGCTCGGGACCGTCTGCCAGTCGTGCAACGAACAGGCCGTCGGCTCGGCCTTCCTCACCGATCTCAACGCCGGCGGCGAAACCGTCGACGGCATCCAGTACACCGTCATCCAGACCCGCTACGACGACGTCGTGACGCCGTACACCAGCGCCTTCCTCGCGCCGAAGCCGAACGTCAAGAACATCCTGCTGCAGAACGTCTGCGGGCTCGACTTCACCGACCACCTCGGCATCACCTACGACCCCGTCGCGCAGGGGCTGGTGCTCAACGCGCTCGACCCGGCCCACGCCAAGACGCCGCCCTGCGTGCCGGTGCCGCCCGTGATCAGCTGAGTTTCGCCACATGAGACATAACCCACCGCCGGGGCGGATTTCCGCTCCGGCGGTGTCACTCTCGAAGCATGTACTGGCCGGTTCCGGCGTCCTGGACGCCCCACGACGAAGCCGAGCTGGTCGCCGGCTGGCGGCTGTGGCTCGAACTGTCCGACCGCGCCTGGCCGACGGCCGCCTGGGACGGCACGCCCGCCGGGGCCGCCGCCCAGCTGCGGGACCTCCTGGCCGCGTGTGACGACATCGAGACGGCCTACCGCGAGACGGCGGAGACGCCGTCGCCCGGGTTCCGGCGGCTGGTGCAGGGCCTCGTCGTCACGGCGGGCGCGGCGATCAGCCTCTGGTGGGACGACTTCGACCAGCTCGACGGCGAACGCGCGGCGCTGCTCCACGAGGACCTCGCGCGGTTCGCCGAGCAGGCGGAACGGGTGCTGACGCTGCTCGCCGTCAACGGCGGCTGGACCGGGCTCGACGCGATCCGGCGTCGGCCCGCTTAGGCCAGCGTCGGGTCGGTGCCGCCGTCCTCGACCGGCAGGAACTGCGTGCCGCCCAGGACGTCGATCAGTGGCTGGTCCAGCGTCAGCTGTCGGTCCGGCCCGAGCTCCCACCCCAGGTCGACGGCCTCGTCGACGTGCTGACGGCGTTCGATCCGGTGCGCGATGTCCGGGCCGTCGAGGGACCACCTGCCGTCGATCGCCATCCGCAGCCGCAGGGTGAGCCGGCCCGGCTCCGGGGCGTGCCACGCGAAGCGGTGGACGCAGAACGCCGTGCTCCAGCTCGACCAGTACTGCCAGCCCGAACCGTCGGCCCGGAAGCCCAGTTCGGTGTACTCGGTCGAGCCGGGGTGCACCTCCGCCTCCGACCAGTAGCCGACCAGCCGCGCATCCATGCCGGAATCGTCCCATCACGGTGGGCGATTGCGCCGCATGGCCCAACCGGCGGCGGGCCGCACTGGGTACCCACCGGGCATGAATCGGACAGCGGCCACGGCTCAACGCGGCGAAAAGACCGACACCGCCCAGCTCCTCGGGCGGGTCGGGATGGCCTGCTACGGCCTGGTCCACCTCGTCCTCGCCTACCTGGCGCTGCAGGTCGCCTTCGGCAGCGGCGGTGAGCAGGCCGACCAGAAGGGCGCGCTGCAGGAGATCGGCTCGACGGCGTTCGGGCAGGTCCTGCTGTGGGTGCTCGCCCTCGGCCTGGTCCTGTTCGGGCTCTGGCAGTTCCTGATGGCCGCCACGGGCTACACCTGGGTCAGCGGCGGGAAGCGGACGCGCAAGCGGATCGGCGCCGCCGCGCGCGGGGTCGTCGTGATCGCGCTCGGCTTCTCCGCCTTCAAGATCGCCATCGGCAGCGGGGGCGGCGGGTCGAGCAACCAGACCCAGCAGGAGTTCACCGCCAAGCTGCTCGAGCTGCCGTTCGGGCCGGCGCTGGTGGTCATCGCCGCCGCGGCCGTGCTCGGGGTCGCGATCGCCGCCGGGGTCAAGGGCGTGAAGAAGAAGTTCCTCGAAGACCTCGACATGAGCGACCTGCCGGGGAAGACCAAGCGCTGGGTCGGCTGGCTCGGCACCGCCGGGTACCTCGCCAAGGGTGTCGTCTTCACGATCGTCGCGATCCTTCTCGCCATCGCGGGGTTCAACGCCGACCCGAAGCAGGCCGGCGGGCTGGACGCCGCGCTGAAGACGCTCGCCGCCCAGCCCTTCGGCACCGTTCTGCTGAGCGTCGTGGCCCTCGGCCTCGCCGCGTTCGGCGCCTACTGCTTCGGCGCGGCCTGGGCACACAAGCGCTAGCGCCGGGCCACCTGCGCGAGGTATTCCTTGCGGTCCAACGGGTTCCCGCCGGTCCGCGGCCGCACCGGCGGCGGCCCGGGGTAGGGCCGGTAGTCGTCGAACTCACTGAGGAAGACGCCTTCGCCCTGGCTGAGCGCGGGGAGAGCCTGCTCGAACGCGTGGACGTGCTCGGCGGGGATCGTGCCGTGCAGCGTGCACGACGACGGCCCGATGACCGGCTCGCCGGGCACCGCGCGCAGGTCCGCGAGCTTGAGCAGCACCGCGCTGACGGCGTTCGCCGGGATCTCCAGCTCGAAGCGGTGCACGGGCTCGTGCACCCGCGTGCCGGCCTGCTTCAGCGCCGCCATCAGCACCAGCGGCGTCATCTTGCGGAAGTCGCCGGCGGCGCTGAGCGGGCTGAAGAACGCCGTGTGCGTCAGCGTGACCGCGACGTCCAGCACCTCCCAGCCGTACAGCCCCTGCTCGAGCGTGGTGTGGACGGTCTCGTCGATGGCCTTGTGGAACGCGAGCGGCAGCGAACCCAGCTCGACCGAAAGCCCGAACGTGACGCCGGGGCCGGGCTCCACCCGCAGCCCGACCGTCGCGAAGAAGTACAGCCGCTGCTCCGGATCCAGCCCCTCGACGGCTTCCCCGCGGCCGACCGGCTTCTCGACGTACAGGGTGCGCGTCCGCTCGAACGTGACGTCGATGCCGGCGCCGTCGGCCAGCATCGAGCGCAGCACTTCCTTCTGCACTTCGCCGTAGAGCCGCACCGAAATGTCGTGCCCGTGGCGGCGGACGTCGATCAGCGGGTCCTCTTCGGACAGCCGGGTCAGTGCCGTGAACAACGCCGCGGCCTGCTCGGGGTGGACCGGCCGCACCACGGTCTCGAGGCTCGGCGGCGCGAACACGCCGTCGCGAGCGGTGCCCGGTGAGCCGAGCCGGTCGCCGATCCGGACCTCCCGCAGCCCGCGCACCCGGGCGACGTCGCCGGCGAGCGCCACCTCGTCGCCGGCGACTTCGAGCGCGGAGACCCGGCCGGTGAGCTCGGTTTCGCCGCGGTAGAAGGAAATCCGCTGCCGCACGGCCAGCGACCCGGAGTGCAGCCGGGCGTAGGCGATCTTCTCCCCGGCGCGGCCGCGGTCGATCTTGAACACCGTCGCGTGCAGGGGGCCGTCGCCGGTGCGCTCGGCGGCCGGGAGCAGCTCGGCCATCGCCGCGACGAGGTCCGCGACGCCGGCGCCGGTGATCGCGGACCCGGACAGCACCGGGTGCAGCGTGCCGCGTGCGACCTGCCGGGCCAGCTCGGTACGGCAGTCAGCCTCGTCGACGCGGTCATCCACATAGGACTCCAGGAACGCGTCGTCGCCGTCGGCCAGGAACTCGGCCAGCTCGTCGGGCGAGGCGCTCAGCGCGATCGCGCGCGGAGCCAGCTTCGCGCGGATGTCGTCGAGGAGGTCGCGCGCGCCCATCCGGTCGATCTTGTTGACGAAGATCAGGGCCGGGATGCCGAGCCGGCGCAGGGTGCGCATCAGCACGCGGGTCTGGGCTTGGACGCCTTCGACGGCCGACACCACTAGGACGGCCCCGTCGAGCACGCGCAGCGCACGCTCGACCTCCGCGATGAAGTCGGAGTGGCCCGGGGTGTCGATCAGGGTGATCCGGGTGTCGCCGGTCATGAACGAGACCACGGCGGAGCGGATGGTGATGCCGCGACGGCGTTCGAGCTCGAGGGAGTCGGTCTGGGTGTCGCCGCGGTCGACGCTGCCGAGGTGCGTGATGGCGCCCGCCTCGAAGAGCAGGCGCTCGGTCAGGCTGGTCTTACCGGCGTCGACGTGCGCCAGGATGCCGATGTTCAGGGTTTTCACGGTCGTGGGAGGTCCTTTGTGATGCGGGTGACAGGCCGGGTAGGACGGACTGTCGGCGCATCGGGGTCTCCTCACGGTCGTGGACGCAGGTCAGGGCGAAGATAGCCCCGCGGCCGGGGCGCGCGAAACCGAATTTCCGTCCCTGTCGGTTCCCTGTCGATCACCCTCCGGAGCTTCGATCGGGGGTCCCGGGGCCCTAACTTGGGCCGGGTCAGTTGAAAATTCACCCACCGGGGAGCTGAAACCGGATGTTCGGACGATTCAAGGACGTGGCCCTGCTGCTGGGGAGGATCGGCGTCGCGGTCGTCTTCCTCGCGCACGGGCTCCAGAAGTGGAACAACGGCATCGACGGCACCGCGAAGTTCTTCTCGATGACGGGCATCCCGATGCCCACGATCGCCGCGGTCTTCGCGATGACCGTCGAAATCCTCGGTTCGATCGCGTTCATCGTCGGGTTCCTGATGCCGCTGGTCGGCATCGGGTACGTCGTGATCTCCGTGGGTGCGCTGCTCTCGGTGCACATCGACAACGGACTGACCGGCCAGGGCGGCTACGAGCTGGTCCTGGTGCTCGCGCTCGCCGGGCTCGCCCTCGGCTTCAACGGCGGCCGGCTTTCGCTCGATCACCTGCTGTGGGGCCGCAAGCGAGCCCGCCGCGACGCCGAGGCCGGCGAGCTGCAGAACGCCTGACGCCCGATGTCATGAAGGGCACCCTCATGGCTCTTAAGCCCATGAGGGTGCCCTTCATGGCTTTACGCGGGGAGGTCGGCCGTGGTGCGTTCCGCGTCGCGGCGGGCGGAAAGCTTGGCCGGGTCCGCGTTGCTCACGTGGACCAGGTGGGCGCCCGCGGCCAGGGGGACGAGCAGGCCGTCGAGGATGCCCTCCGAACCGCTCCAGTCCCGGGTGGACAGCACGCGGTCGTCCGCGCCGAGGCCGAGTTTCGCCGCGCGGGCGCGGGCTTCCGCCAGCACCTCGTCCACAGTGGACTCGAACAGGGCGGGCGTGTCGCCGGGGATCGCGAAGAGCGGGCTGTACTGGTCGCCCGCCAGCCGGGACTCGCTCAGGTAGTCGAACGCGCCGCCGCCCGGCGGCTCGGACAGCCCGCGTCCCATCGGGTCCAGCGTCACGACGGCGGTCGCGGTCGCGCCGGTCGGCTCCGGGTCGTCCGGCCCGACGAACGCCACCCGTGCGCCGGTGCCTTCGGTCACGACGCGCGCCCCGCACCACCACGCGCCGAGCAGCACGCCCACGGTCTGCCAGTGCGCCGGGAGCTGCACGGCCACCGCGTCGCCCGGCTCGACGTCGAACTCTTCGGTCAGCCAGTTGGCCGTTTTGGCCGCCCAGTTGGCGGTCGTCGCCACGGACAGCTCGACGCGGCTGCCCAGCTGGTCGTCGTAATGGGTGATCAACGGTTTCGCGGGCGAGGCCAGCAGCGGGCGCAGCAGCTCGTCGGTCAGGCTCATGCGGACAGGCTAAAGCGCGGACCACGCGCTTCGCCGGTTGACACCACGACTTCCGGCTCAGTGCGTTTGCTTTGCAAGCAAATACATCTCGGAAGCTGGGGGACAGCCATGTCCGTTCTCGTCACCGGGGCCCGCGGGCACGTCGGCCGCGCGGTCCTCGACGCGCTCGTCGCCGCAGGTCAGGACGTCCGCGCGTCGAGCCGCGAGGTCGCCACGCTCGACGTCCCGACCGCGAAGGTCGCCGCCGACCTGGAAGATCCGTCCACACTGGACCGCGCGCTCGACGGCGTCGACGCGGTGTTCCTGTACACGCGGCCGTCGGGGATCGAAGGTTTCGTGAAGGCGGCCGAAGCGGCCGGCGTGCGGCACGTCGTGCTGCTGTCGTCCGGGGCGACGCTCGAGCCGCGATCCGCGCAGAGCCGCGTCGCGCGGCTGCACCGGGCCGTGGAGGAGGCGCTGATCGCGGCGCCGTTCGCGGAGACCCTGCTCAACCCGGGCTCGTTCTCGACGAACGCCCTCGGCTGGCGCACGGACGTCGCGGAGGGTGTCGTCCGCACGCCGTACCCGGACTCGCGCGTCGGCGCGATCCACGAGCGGGACATCGGTGACGTCGCGGCGAAGATCCTGGCGTCCGGTTCGCACGCCGGGCAGGCGCTGCAGCTGAGCGGGCCGTCACCGATCAGCTTCCGCGAGCAGGCCGAGGTGCTCGCGGACGTCCTCGGCCGGCCGCTGCGGGTCGAGGAGCTGACGCCGGAGCAGGCCGCCGAGCGGATGACCGCGCTGGGCTGGCCGCCCGAGGTCCCGCCGGAGATCCTCCGGGCGATGGAGCGGACGACGCGGGAGCCGTCCGTGGTCACGGACGTGGTGCGTGCGGTGACCGGAAACGCGCCGCGCACGTTCCGGCAGTGGGCGGAGGACCACCGCGCCGACTTCAGTTGACGCAGGGGACTCCGTCGGAGGCCTCGAGCAGCGGCGCCGCGACGGGGGCGGCGCCGCTGCCCGAGCCGCCGCCACCGGGGGCCTCGGCCGGGACCTGAGCGGCGGAGCGCCCGGCCAGGCCCGCCACGAACTCGCGGACCGCCTTCGGGTCGATCTCCACGATGCTCTGGCCGTCCGGACTCCGGCCGTTCGCCGTGATCACCGGGATCGTCGCGAACGTCAGGTCGCCGGACGCGATGCCCTTCGCCTGCTGCGCGAACTGCAGCAGGTCGAGCCCCGGGTCCAGGGTCAGCGACCGGTGCACCGCGTCCATCAGGTTGTTCAGCGTGCCCGGGCTGGTCAGGGTGCCCGCCGACAGCACCTGGCGCAGCGCCGACGAGAGGAACGCCTGCTGCCGCACGATCCGGTCGAGGTCGCCGCGCGGCAGGTTCTTGCGCTGCCGGACGAACGACAGCGCTTCGCCACCGGACACCGTCTGCTCGCCGCGGCGGAAGTTCGCGCCCGAGTCCTTGTCCTCGGTCGAGTGGTTCAGGCACACCTTCACGCCGCCGAGCGCCTCGGTGAGCAGGTAGAAGCCCAGCAGGTTGATCTCGGCGTAGTGGTCGATCCGGACCTGCGTGAGGTCCTGCACCGCCTGCACCAGCACCCGACGGCCCTCGGTGTCGGAGTCGCGTTCGATCTTCGCCTGGTCGCGCTCGCCCTGGGCGCGCAGCTCCTGCGCGAAGTGCGCCTTCGCGATGCCGTACGCCGAGTTGATCTTCGCCTTGCCGCGGCCCGGGATGTCGGTCCACGTGTCCCGCGGCACCGACACCGCCGACGGCTTCGAACCGTCCTTCGGCACCCGCAGCAGGATCACCGTGTCGGTGTTCACCGCGCCGCTGTTGGCCTCGGTCCGCAGCTCCTTCAGCACCCGCAGCGGAAGCTGGTTGCCCTGCGCGTCCGTCCGCGCGTCGCTGCCGACGAGCAGGATGTCGTCCGCGCCGTCGTCAGCGGGCGGCGGCGCGGGCTCGCCGGCGCGCGGGGTGAGCGCGTCGGTCGTCGGGACGGTGCGCTGCAGCTGGTCCTTCGTGACGTAGGCGTAGCCGCTGGCGCCGAGCGCGAGCACCGAGACGAGCCCGAGCGCGACCCGGCGGGTGACCCGCCCGGCCCGCCGCACCCGCGACGGCCTCGCGGCCACCGGAGCGGGTGCGATCTCACGCGGGAACGGCGACGGCTTCCACTCGGGATCGTCGCGCTCCGTCACCGGCTCGGTGGCCGGTTCCGGCTGTTCCTGCTCGTCTTCCATCCTGGTTTACCTCCCCCGACCACCCTGCGTACTCAGTCTAGTTGACGCAGGGAACGTCGCCCGCGGTGATCGGCGGCGCGGCGGGGGTGGAAGACACCGGGGTCGACGGCGCCTTCGGGGTCGAGCTCGGCGCGCCACCCGAACCTGCGGCCGAGCTGCGGAAGTCCTTGCCCAGCAGCACGCGCACGTGCCCGGCGGTGACGTCCCGGTCCGGCTCGGCCTGGACGCTGGTGCCCAGCGCCTGCTTGACCAGGTCGAGCGCGGCGCTGTCGGCCGGGTTGTACCGGACGACGGTGGTGTTGCGGGTGCTCAGCTTCTGGTCGGCGGCGACCGTGAAGCCCTTGCTTGCCAGCATCGTGTGCGTCTGGCCGGCCAGCGCCGCCGCGCCCGAGCCGTCGAACAGCTCGACCGTCACGGCCTTCGCGCCCGGCAGCTGGGCCGGCGCCTGGGTCGCCGGGGTGTCGCCGTCCGAGGTCATCCGCGCCACCTCGGCCTGGACGGCGGCCTGGTCGACGCGCAGCACGTCGGCGCCGCCGATCACCGCGTTGCCCAGGGTGGGGATGGTGTGGAACTCGATGTTGCCGCCGGTCAGCCCGCGCATCTGCTCGGCGAACTCGGTCAGGTCCCAGCCCTGCGACACCACCACGGACTTCTTCACCGCGGACACGAGGTCGGCGATCTTCCCCGGGCTGGTCAGCACGTCGGTCGAGATCACCTTGCGGGCCAGCCCGGACAGGAACGCCTGCTGGCGCGCGATCCGGTCGAGGTCGTAGTTGGGCAGCCCGTAGCGCTGCCGGACGAACGCGAGCGCCTGCACGCCCTCGATCGTCTGGCGCCCGCCCGGCAGGTCCACGCCGGACTTGGTTTCCTTGACCGGCCCGTTGAGACAGACCTCGACGCCGCCGATCGACTTGGTGATCTCGTAGAAGCTCGCCAGGTTGACCTCGGCGTAGCGGTCGATCATGCCCGGCTTGCCGATGAACTTCTCGATCGTGGCGATCAGGTTCTTCCGCCCGGCGACCTTCGCCTGCGCGTCGGCCTGCTTGAGGTCGGTCATGCCCTGGCGCTGCAACGTTTTGTAAGTGTCCGTGTACGCGTAGACAAAGGCGCTGTTGAGCTTGTGCTTGCCGTAGCCGCCGGCCAGCTCCACCCAGGAGTCGCGGGGGAACGAGATCGCGATCGCGTGCTTCCCGTTCTGGGGGATGTGCACGAGGATCATCGTGTCGGTGTTCAGCTCGCCGTCGGAGACGCCGGCGTGCAGCATGTCCAGCACCTCGCGGGGCAGCGGGTTGCCCTGTGCGTCGGTGCGGCTGTCCTGGCCGACCAGGAGGATGTCGATGGCGCCGTCGAGCGGCTTCGCGTGCGCTTCGGTGTCGGCGAAGACGTTCGTGGTGGTCAGGCCGCTGTTCGGGTCACCGATGAAGTGCCAGCCGTACCAGGTCAGGGCCAGGATCGCGACGGACAGCAACGACACGACGACCTTGCCGCCACGCCGTGCGAAGACCGCGATGCCGTAGCTCCGGCGCGCCGGGATGGGCGGCGCAGGCCATTCGGTCACGCGCTTCCTCCCCTGTGAAACCCCGTGCTTCCCCCAGGGCACCCCTGTGCCTCCGACCATGACTCTACTGAGGGTGTTGTTGGACCTCCGTAGGCTGGGGGCCGATTGCCCCGGACGGGGGCCGAGGGAAAGGCGGGAAGATGCGGGTCCTGGTCACCGGTGGTGCCGGCTTCATCGGGTCGCACTACGTCCGGCAGACGCTGAGTGGCGCCTACCCGGCGCTGCGTGACGCCGAAGTGGTGGTGCTGGACAAGCTCACCTACGCCGGCAACGAGGCCAACCTGGCCCCGGTCGCCGCCGATCCGCGGCTTCGGTTCGTCCGCGGCGACATCTGCGACGCGCGGAAGGTCGCCGACGTCATGCGCGGGATCGACCTGGTCGTGCACTTCGCCGCCGAGTCGCATGTGGACCGCTCGATCCTCGGCTCCGCCGACTTCGTCCTGACGAACGTGCTCGGCACGCAGAACCTGCTGCAGGCGGCCCTGGAAGCGGGTGTCTCGAAGTTCGTCCACGTGTCCACGGACGAGGTGTACGGCTCGATCGAGACCGGCTCCTGGACCGAAGACCACGTGCTGGAGCCGAACTCGCCCTATTCGGCGTCCAAGGCGTCCTCCGATCTGGTGGCGCGGTCCTTCTTCCGGACCCACGGGCTGCCGGTGTGCGTCACGCGGTGCTCCAACAACTACGGTCCGTACCAGTTCCCGGAAAAGGTCATCCCGCTGTTCGTCACCAACCTCCTCGACGGGCGGAAGGTGCCGCTCTACGGTGACGGCCTCAACGTCCGCGACTGGCTGCACGTGGACGACCACTGCCACGGCATCCAGCTCGTCGCCGACGGTGGCAGGCCCGGCGAGATCTACAACATCGGCGGCGGTACCGAGCTGACGAACCGGTCGCTGACGGAGAAGCTGCTGTCCGCCGTGGGTGCGGGCTGGGACAGCGTCGAGCCGGTGGAGGACCGCAAGGGTCACGACCGCCGGTACTCGGTGGACATCACGAAGATCGGTTCGGAGCTGGGGTACGCTCCGCGCGTGTCCTTCGAGGACGGTCTGGCCGCGACGGTGGCCTGGTACACGGACAATCGCGCGTGGTGGGAGCCCCTGGCGGAGCGGGCCGCGCTCAAGAAGTAGAGGATGTGCTCGTGCGGCTGACGGTGCTCGTGCCCGGCGGTTCCGGACAGCTCGGCCGCGACCTGGCCGCGTCGGCTTCCCCCGACGTCGACGTCGTCGCCCCGGGCTCGGCCGAACTGGACGTGACCCAGGCCGGCCAGGTGCTGGCGGCGGTCGGCGCATTGGCCGACCGGGCGCGCGAAACGGGCTCGGCCCCGGTCGTGATCAACGCGGCGGCCTACACGGCGGTCGACGCGGCGGAGCAGGACGAGGACCGCGCGTTCGCGATCAACGCGGACGGCCCCCGGGTCCTGGCGGCGGCGTGCGCTTCCCGGCGGGTGCCGCTGATCCACGTGTCGACGGACTACGTCTTTTCCGGCGAGGCTTCTTCGCCTTATGAGCCTTCGGACGAGCTGGGGCCGCGTTCGGCGTACGGCCGGACGAAGGCGGCCGGCGAGGACGCGGTGCTCGGGTCGGGGGCATCGTCGTGGGTGGTGCGGACCGGGTGGCTGTACGGGCGCACGGGGTCGAACTTCGTGAAGACCATGGTGCGGCTGGAGTCTTCCCGTCCGGAGTTGTCCGTTGTGGACGATCAGATCGGCGGTCCTACGTGGACGGCCGATCTGGCTTCGGGGCTGCTGGAGCTGGCTTCCCGGGTTGCCGCCGGTGATGGGCCGGAGCGGCGGATCCTGCACTGCACGAACGCGGGTTCGGTGAGCTGGTGCGGCTTCGCCCAGGCGATCTTCAAGCGTCTGGGCGCGGATCCTTCGCGGGTCCGGCCGTGCACGTCGGCGGAGTACCCGCAGGCGGCGACGCGACCGGGGTACTCGGTGCTGTCACCGGCTTCGTGGCAGGAAGCCTGGCTGACCCCGATGCGGTCGTGGGAAGAGGCGCTGGACGCCTACTTCGCGACGGCGTAGCAGTCCGCGAAGTCCCGCGCGTCGTCCAGGACACTGCTCAGGATGGCCAGGATCGCGGTGGAAACCACGGTGCCGCCGCCGGACAGGACCGACCGGGCGGCCACGCGCGACCACGTCAGCTCGCCTTCGACGACGGCGTTGAACATGAGCGCGACGTCCAGCCAGGTGAACCCGGCCTTCAACCGGAGACCGTAGGCGTCGGTGATCCGCACGTACAGATCCGCCCAGCGCGGCATCAAGTGGTCCAGGTGTGCCTGGCAGAACTCACGGACGCGCGGGTGGTTGGGCATCGCGCTCTGCACGGTGCTCTGCAAGCTGACCAGTGGATCCTCCAGCACCGTCCGCACTTCGGCGTCGGCGAGCGTGCGCACCAGCTCGGCGAAGCTGGCCCGCGGGATCAGCCGGTGGGTGGTGGCGGCCATCTCGGCGAAGTGGCGGCCCTGGGGCGCCGGCCGGAACAGGTACGAGATGAGATCTTCGGTGTAGCGGTCCTTCCGTTCCCAGCGGTACCGGAACATGTTGACGGTGAGCACCTTCGGGTTCGGCCGGTCCCGGTCCGCCTCTTCGGCGCGCTGCAGGATTCGCTCGCGCGAGACCGATTCGAAGAGCTTCGACCGGATCCCGGTCTCGAAGTCGGGTCCGGTGTGCCCGATCAGGTCGTCGCGCAGGAGCTGCAGCCCGAGCTCCAGGAACTCGCGGGTTTCCGGGCTGTTGGCGAGCTTCGCCCGGGTCTGGGCCAGCCTGCCGTAGGCAAGGTCCCTCAGGACGGGCCCGAGATCGTCGGTGGCGGTGTCCGGCACGTCTCCTCCTCGGCGGTCACCCGGTCGGCGCAACCGGAGCTGGGGCACCCGCTCCGGGGACTACGTCTCGGGGCACCCGGCCTTCGTTACCGGATCGGGTGACCCGAGACCGGTCCGTTGCGCCGGGTCGGCTTGGACCGGGCACGGGCCGGGAGCGGAACGTGGTTCTCGCAGGTCCCGGAGAACGGAGTCGCGATGCTGGTGACGATGCGGTTGAGCACCTTGACGAAGATCGTGGTCGCGGTCGTGCTGGCGACGTTCGTCGCCACCCTGCTGCTGGTGAACGGTGATCCGGCTCGGCCGGTGCCCGGGCCGGATCCGCGGGCGGCCCGGTCAGTGGCGGCCTGAGGCCAGCCGGTAGGCGCCGACCGTCAGCTCGGCGCACGTGCGCCACGTGAAGCCCGCCGCGTGCGTGCGGCGCGCTGCCGACGTCGCCACCGCGTGCGGGTCCGTCACCGCCGTGCGGAGCGCCTCCGCCAAACCGTCCACGTCGCCGTACGGGACCAGGCTCGCGCAGTCGCCCGCCACCTCGCGCAGGGCCGGGATGTCCGTGCACACCACCGGGACGTCCGAGGCCATCGCCTCCAGCACCGGCAGGCCGAACCCCTCGTCACGCGAGGGCAGCACCAGCGCCGACGCGCCCGCCACCACCGTGCGCAGGTCCACATCGGACAGATAGCCGGTCTGCGAAGTCCGCGCACCGCGGGGGAACGGGCCCGGCCCGGCGAAGACCAGGTCCGGCAGGTCCGGCGCCGCGTCGTGGGTGCGGGTCAGCCAGTCCAGGCCCTTGCGGGGCCCCGCCGCTCCGGCGAACAGCAGGTACCGGGCCGGCAAACCCAGCCGCGCGCGCCGCTCGTCGTCGGGCGGGCGTGCCGTGAACCACGCCGGGTTGACGCCCAGCGGCGTCACCACGATCTTGTCGCGGGAGACGTCCAGGCGCTCCGCCACCGAGTCGGCCACCGCCGCCGTCGGGGTGCAGATCACGTTCGCGCGGCGGGCACCGCGGCGGACCAGCTCCGGCAGGCCGCGGTCGCTCGGGGCCAGCTCCGCGGGATTGTCCAAAAAGGCCAGATCGTGGATCGTCACCACGCCCGCCGCGCGGAACCGGCCCGGCAGCACGAAGTTCGTGCCGTGCACGACGTCCGTCGGCCCGGCGAACACCTCCACCGGCGGGAAGTCCGACCGCATCCACGCCGCTCGCAGCAGCCGCGCCGCCACCGGCATCCCGCGGGCTCGCGCGCCGTAGGGGAGCACGTGCCGCAGCCGCCGCCAGCCGCGCAGCGTGAACGCCACCGCGCGCGTGTCCACCTCGGGGATCGACACCAGCTCTTCGATCAGCGCGGACGTGTACCGGCCGATCCCGGTGCGCGAGCCGAGCAGCGGAGTGCCGTCGAGGAGGACGCTGAGGGACCTAGCCACGACGGAGCCGTTGCTTCGCGACCTTGAGCACCCGGCCGCCGACACGCCGCGCCAGCTCGCCCGCCCCGCCCGCGGCGAGGTACTCGCGGACCAGGTCGACGTCGCGGCGCACCATCTCGCGGCCGCGCACCGCCGGCGTCGTCACCAGGTCCGCGGACCCGGGCAGCCGGTCGGCCGCCGGGCGCGGGTCGCGGCAGAACTCCACCAGCGGCTTCAGCGCCTCCGGCCAGGTGTAGCGCTGCGCGACGACGGCGATCCGCTCGACGCAGCCCGCGGCGAACTCCTCGTCGTACAAGCACTTTTCGAGCGCCGCGGCCAGCGCGTCGGCGTCCTCGGCCGGGACGACGACGCCCAGCCGTTCCGCCCGCACCAGGTCGGCGAACGAGTCGCCGTCGGTCGTCACGATCGGCAGGCCGGCCCAGAGGTAGTCGAGCACCCGGGTGCGGAACGCGAACGTCGTCTCGACGTGCTCGTAGTGGGTGGTGACGCCGCAGTTCGCGTCGAGCAGCCAGTTCTGGCGCTCGTGGTAGGGCACCCACTGCTCGTTGAAGTAGACGTGCTTGTCCGTCAGCCCCAGCGAGTCCGCCAGCCGCATCGTCCGCGTGCCGATGTCCATCTCGGCGACCTCGGGGTTCGGGTGCTTCATGCCGAGGAACACCAGCCGGACGTCGCCGCGGCGACGGCGCAGCGTGTCGATCGCGCGGACCAGTGTCAGCGGGTCGAACCAGCTGTACACCCCGCCGGCCCAGAGCACGACGTGGTCGGTGCCGCCGAGGCCGAGCGTCGAGCGCAGCCCCGGCCCGGTGCGGACCGGCGCCTGCGTCGACAGTCCGAAGGGGACGACCGCGAGCAGCGACTGCGTCGTCGGGTCGGCGTCGTAGAGCCGCGGGGAAAGCCGGCCCAGCGCGGCCAGGTGGCCGAGCCACAGGTGCCGCTGCCGCTCGGACGCGCAGAGGAAGAAGTCGCCGCGCTCGATCTGGGCGTCCAGGACCCGGGTGACGCCGGCGAGGTCGGCCGCGCGCTTGTCGTCGGCGACGCCCTTGCCCTGCTCCAGCAGTTCGAGGTGCATCGGGTCGTAGAGGTCGGCGACGACGATCTTGCCGCTGTGCTCCTTCTTCAGCGACGGCGCTAGTTCGAGCACGTGCCCCTGCAGGACGATGACGTCGGCCCAGGCGATCGGCGCCTCGAGCTCGCGGTGCTTGCCGGCGCTGACGTGGAACGGCGCGGGCGGCGGCGTCGCGAGGGGGTTGGTGGTGACCAGGTGGACGTCGTGCTCGGCGGCCAGCGCCAGCGCGATGTTCCAGGCGCGGATCGCCGGGCCGGCCATCCGCTCGGTGAGCGCGTCGCCGGTGATCACGAGGATCTTCCGGCGCTGTCCGAATGCCTTCTCGATGCCGAACGCCTCGACGAGGATGTCGTGCGCGGCGAGGTAGCGCGGCAGCGGGTACGCGGGCTCCAACGCCTTGCGCAGCAAGGGAAGCAGGTCGGCGTCGGTGCGGACGCGGGCGGCCTGCTCGATCGCGCGGGACTCCGCCAGCGACGGGAGCTGCTCGACGAACTGGTCGATGGCGAGGATCCCGGCGAGCGTGGTGCGCGGGATCGCGACGTCGCCGGACTCGATCGGCCCGACGCCCTTTTCGAGGTCGAGCTGGGTCGCGTCCAGCTCACCGCGGGCGGTGGCCCGGCGCACGGCGAGCGCGAGGGCCGCCGGGAGAGCCCGGGCCAGGGTCTCGTCGGAGAGGTTCTTGTAGAGCGCGGCCAGGGCGTTGCGCTCCAGGAGGAAGGTCTCGCGGCCGGTTTCCGGCGCGTCGACCGCGGCCATCGTGCCGTGGTGGCGGTGGTAGGTGAGCGACTCGGGCACGTACCGGACGCGCCAGCCGCGCAGGTTGAGGCGCCAGCCGAGGTCGACGTCCTCGTAGAACATGAAGAACCGCTCGTCGAAGCCGTCGAGCTCGGCGAACACGGCCGTGCGGACGAACATCGCGGAGCCGGTGCCGAACAGGACGTCCTTCGCGACCTCGTGCTCGGCGGCCGGGACGTCGGCCAGGGGCGAGCCGGCGTGGCGCTTGTAGCCCATGCCGAACCAGGTCAGGCCGCCGTCGACGAAGTCGGTGCCGGTGCCGTCCCAGTCGAGGACCTTGCTGGCGACGGCGGCGACGCGGGGTTGCGCGCGCAGTTCGGCGACCGCGGCGGAGACCCAGCCGGGTGCCGGGCGGGCGTCGTTGTTGAGGAAGCCGAGGACGGTGCCCTTCGCGTGCTTCGCGCCGAGGTTGCAGCCGCCGGCGAACCCGGTGTTGCGGCCGGCGTCGATCACGCGGGCCTGGGGGACGGCTTCGCGGATGCGCGCGGCTTCGTCGTCGCCGGCGGAGTTGTCGACGCAGATCAGCTCGAGCTCGGGGTAGTCGTGCTCGGCGAGCGCGCGCAGGCAGGTGATCGTGTCGTCGGCCCCGTGGTAGTTCACCACGATCACCGAGACGAGCGGTTGCGGTTCCCCCTGCGCCAAAGCTGCTCCTTCGTCGGAATGAGCGCCAGCTTAAAGGCCTGCCCAAGCCTCCCAGACCGCGCCTCGGCCGAGTGCCGCTCGACGGCCGATCCCGCGGCGGGCCACGAGCGTCGCGGGCAGCTTCGCCACGACCTCGGCCAGGACGCGGCAGCGCAGGCCGAACCGGAAGTTCGGCGCCGGGGGCCGCCCGGGTCGCAGCGGCAGCACCGCTGTCAACACGGCGAACCGGAGCAGCTGGTTCACCGCGACCCCGCGGGGTGCGCAGCGCAGCAGCATGAGCAGCCGGTTGCGCTCGTTCCAGCGGTGGAACAGCGGCGAACCCAGGTCGCTGCTGACGCCGTGGGCGTGCCGGACGCGGGCGTCGGGCACCGCGACGACGTCCCAGCCGGCCAGCCGCAGCCGCCACGCCGTGTCGGTGTCCTCGTAGTAGCAGAAGAACCCGGCCGGGACGCCGTGCACGCTCTTGAGCGCGTCGGTGCGCAGCAGTGCGGCGCCGCCGCAGAAGGCGAACACCTCGCCGGCGGGTTCGGTGAGGTCGGCGCCGTGGCCGTCGGCGGTCAGCCGGACGCCGGCGGACTGCGTGGTGCCGTCGGGCCGCACGAGCCGTGCCGTCGCCGCGGCGGCCAGTGGCGCCTTTTCCAGGGTGTCTTCCAGCGTCGCGAGCCAGTCCGGCGCCGGCTCGGCGTCGTCGTTCAGCCAGGCCATCATCGGGGAGCCGACGCGCTTCACCGCGACGGCGAGCGCGCCCGCGTAGCCCGCGTTGTGGGGAAGGCGAATTACTTGCGGACGCGAAGGATGGGCCGCGAGCAGGGCGGCGGTGCCGTCGTCGGAGGCGTTGTCCACCACGAGCGTCCGATGTGGACGCGTCTGCGCGGCGAGCGCGTCGAGGCAGGCGGTCACGTGCCCGGCACCCCGCCAGGTCACGACGACCACCGTGGTGGCGGGATTCGCGGTCACGTCCCGCACAATAGCCGCGTGCCCGAACTGGTCGTGCTCGCCGAGCAGCTCCTCGCGCCCGTGCCCGGCGGCACCGGGCGCTACACGGCCGAGCTGCTGCCCGCGCTCGCGAAGAGCGCGCCGCCGGGCTGGACGGTGTCCAGCGTGGTCGCGCGGCACGCGGACGTGGCCGCGGCGCGGCTCGAGGGCGTCGAAGGCCCGCGGGTGCTGCGGATCCCGCCGCGGGCGCTGATCGGCGGCTGGCAGCTGGGGATCCCCTGGTGGCCGGGCGGCGACGCGGTGCACGCGCCGACGCCGTTCGCACCGCCGCGCGCGCCGGCCGGGCGGACGTTGAGCGTGACCGTGCACGACACGGTGCCGTGGACCCACCCCGAGACGCTCACCGCGCGCGGGGTCAGCTGGCACCGGTCGATGATCGCGCGGGCGGCGCGGCGCGCGTCCGGGCTGGTCGTGCCGACGCGGGCGGTCGCCGACGAGCTGGCGGTGCTGATCGACGTCGACGTCCCGGTGCGCGTGGTGCCGCACGGGGTGCGGGTGCCATCGGGGTCGGCCGAGCTGGACCTGCCTGCGCGGTATGTCCTGGCGGTGGGCACGATCGAGCCGCGCAAGGGGATCGACGTGCTGGTCGACGCGGTCGCGGCGCTCGACGGCGTGGTGCTGGTGCTCGCCGGGCAGCCGGGCTGGGGCGGCGTCGACCCGGTCGCGCTGGCGGCCGAGCGCGGGCTGCCGGCGGATCGGCTGCGGGTGCTGGGGAAGGTGTCGGACGCCGAGCTCGCGACGGCGTTGCGGCACGCGAGCGTGCTGGCCGTGCCGAGCCTGGCCGAGGGGTTCGGGCTGGGCCTGCTGGAGGCGATGGCGGCGGGGATCCCGGTGGTGCACACGGACGCTCCGGCCCTGGCCGAGGTGGCGGGCGGCGCGGGGATCACGGTGCCGCGCGGCGACTCGGCGGCGTTGGCGGCCGCGCTGCGGGAGGTGCTGAGTTCACCCTCCGTGGCGGCCGAGCTCACTCGTTCGGGTCGGGAGCGGGCGAAGGCGTTCACCTGGCGTCGCGCGGCGGAAGCCGTCTGGGCGATCCACCGGCGGCCGCCGGGCTGACCGGTTTGCCAGTTCCCCACCATGACGCAGGGTTGCCGCCGTACCCTGCAGGGGTGAGCGATGATCCCCGGGTCCTGATCGACGCGACCGCGGTTCCCGCGGACCGCGGCGGGGTCGGGCGGTACGTGGACTCGCTCGTCGCCGCGCTCGACGCGGACGGGGCGCGGATCACCGTCGTCTGCCAGCCCCGGGACCTGCAGCTTTACGATCGGCTGGCGCCGCGCTCCCGCGTCGTCTCCGCTTCGCCGTCGACGACCACCCGCACGGCGCGGCTGACCTGGGAGCAGGCGACCCTGCCCCGGTTGGTGCGCCGCCTCGGCGCGGACGTCGTCCACTCGCCGCACTACACGATGCCGCTGGCCACGTCGGCGGCATCGGTCGTCACGCTGCACGACGCGACGTTCTTCACCGACGCCGTGCTGCATTCGTCGGTGAAGGCTCGTTTCTTCCGCGCGTGGACGGCGACGGCCCTCCGGCGCGCGACGCTGTGCGTGGTCCCCTCGGCGGCGACGGCGGCGGAGCTGACCCGCGTCGGCCCGGTGCGGCACGCTTCACTGGAAGTCATTCACCACGGCGTCGACACCGAGCGTTTTCACCCACCGTCACCGTCCGAGGTGGCGGCCGCCCGATCGGCGGTCGGTCTGGGCCGCACGCCGTACGTGGCGTTCCTCGGGGCGCTGGAGCCGCGCAAGAACGTGCCGGCGCTGATCCGCGGGTTCGCCCGGGCGGTGTCGGGGCAGCGGGACGCGCCGGCGTTGGTGCTGGCCGGGCAGCCGGGGTGGGACACGCAGGTGGAGCGGGCGCTGGACGCGGTCCCGCACCGGCTGCGCGTGATCCGGGCAGGATATCTGCCCTTCAGTACCCTGGCCGGCTTTCTCGGCGGGGCTTCGCTGGTGGCTTACCCGTCGCTGGGCGAGGGTTTCGGGCTGCCGGTGCTGGAAGCGATGGCGTGCGGGGCCTGTGTGTTGACGACACGGCGGCTGTCGCTGCCCGAGGTCGGTGGCGACGCGGTGGCTTACTGCGGCGTCGGCGCGGGCGACGTGGCGGCGGGTCTCGCGGAGCTGCTGGCGGACCCGGGCCGCCGGTCCGAGCTGGCGACGGCGGCTCAGCAGCGCGCGAAGGAGTTTTCGTGGGCGACTACCGCGGAGCGGCACCGGGAGGCCTACGCGAAGGCCTGGTCCCGCCACCTCCGCACCCGCTGAACGTGATCCGAGAGCCGACACGCGTGATTGAAGGGTCGACTCGCGTGATTGAGGGGTCGACACGGCGGGACTCGGCTGCCTGCGGTGTGTCGACTCCCCAATCACGCGTGTCGGCTTCCTGATCACGCGTGTCGACCCTTCCGTCACCCGGCGCGGGGTGGCGGGGTCGCGTTGGGTGACCGGTGGACAATGGCCGGGTGACTGAGCACTCCCGCTATGGCGACGAAGTCGGCGTCGTGACCGTGACCTACTTCTCCGAGGACACCATCGGGCGGTTCCTCGACACCCTCGAGAAGGCCACCGAGCGCGAGGTCAAGGTGGTCGTCGCGGACAACGCTTCCGTCGAGGGTGCCCTCGAACGGGCCACCGCCAACCGGAAGAACGTGCAGCTGCTCAGCATCGGGGAGAACGTCGGCTACGGGACCGCCGCCAACCGCGGGGTCGCCGAGCTGGACGACCGCTACGGCTGGGTCGTCGTCGTCAACCCGGACCTCGAATGGGAGCCCGGTTCGCTCGACGCGCTCCTCGACGTCGCGAGCCGGTGGCCGCGCGGGGGTGCCTTCGGGCCGCTCATCCACGATCTCGACGGCACCGTCTACCCCTCGGCGCGGCTGCTGCCCTCCTTCGGGCGCGGCATCGGGCATGCCGCCTTCGCGAAGGTCTGGCCGGGCAACCCCTGGACGAAGCAGTACCGCCAGGAGACCGGCACGCCGGTCGAGCGCACGTCGGGCTGGCTGTCCGGCTCGTGCCAGCTGATCCGCCGGGAGGCGTTCGACTCCGTCGGCGGCTTCGACACGCGCTACTTCATGTACTTCGAGGACGTCGACCTCGGGGACCGGCTGGCGAAGGCCGGCTGGCTGAACGTCTACGCGCCGTCCGCGAGCGTCACCCACGAGGGCGGGCACTCGACGTCGCAGGCGTCGGAGAAGATGCTCAAGGCCCACCACGACAGCGCTTACCGCTACCTCGCCGACCGCCACCAGGGCCTCGCCTGGAAGCCGGTCCTGGCCGCGGCCAAGCTCGGTCTCAAGCTCCGGCTGAAGCTGGAGACCCGCTAGATCCCGTCGAGCCGGCGCGAAAGGTCGGACCTGCCGTTGTTCTGCGTCACCGTCGGCACCAGGCCGGTGTCCTCCGGGTCCGGCTCCTTCAGCGGGCTCGTGATCGGCTCGGCCTGGGGCCGGCGGGCCAGCGGCGTCGTCACCGGGGTCTTCATCGGTGTCGTCGGCGACGGCGGCGTGCTCAGCGGGGTGGTCGCCTGCGGACGCCGCGAGCCGCCGGAAGCCTCCAGCCGCCGGGTGGGCGACGCGCCCGCGAGCGGGTGGTCGTTCTCCTCGATCAGCGACGCCGGGAGCTGCGTGGTCGTGTCCGGGTCCTGGCTTCTGTCGAGGCCGTCGATCTGCGCCCGCGGTATCTGCTGCGTGTTCGAGGCGTCCATCGGCGAGATGGCGCTGTCCGGCGTCACCACGAACACACCGCGCGCCTGGGCTCGTGCGAGCAGGGCGTCCGCCCGATCGCGGGGGTCCATCCCCTCGGCCTCCCGACTGACCCGGGGCCCTCTGGGGAAAGGCCCGCCTGTTTCCTGTCTAGGGTAGGCCCTCCGGGCGACCTCCGTCAGGGTTTCCCGCGGCTTGTCGCTCAGCGGTGCGTGATACAAGAGGAGATTTCCGTGACGTCCGAGGTCGAGATCGACGCCGTCGTGCTGGTCGGGGGCAAGGGCACGCGCCTGCGGCCACTGACCCTTTCGGCACCGAAGCCGATGCTCCCGACAGCCGGGACGCCCTACCTCAGCCACCTGTTCTCGCGCATCCGCGAGGCCGGGATCCGGCACGTCGTGCTGGGCACGAGCTACCGGGCGGAGGTGTTCGAGGAGTACTTCGGCGACGGCAAGTCGATCGGTCTGGACCTCGAGTACGTCGTCGAGGAGGAGCCGCTCGACACGGCGGGCGCCATCCGCAACGTCTACGACAAGCTGCGGGCCGACCACGTGATCGTCTTCAACGGCGACATCATCTCCGGCTCGGACCTCGGCGAGCAGCTGCGGGTGCACCGCGAGTCCGAGGCCGACGTCACGCTGCACCTGCAGCGCGTGCCCGACCCGAGCCGGTTCGGCTCGGTGCCGACCGACGAGACCGGTCGCGTCCAGGCGTTCCTCGAGAAGACGCCGAACCCGCCGACCGACCAGATCAACGCCGGCTGCTACGTCTTCCGCCGTCCGGTGATCGAGTCCATCCCGACCGGCCGCCGGGTGTCGGTCGAACGCGAGACGTTCCCGCAGCTGCTGGAGCAGGGCGCGCACATCCAGGGCTTCGTCGACGCGTCCTACTGGCTGGACGTCGGCACGCCGGAGGCGTTCGTGCGCGGGTCGGCCGACCTGGTGCGGGGCGTGGCGCCGACGTCGGCGCTGCCCGGCCGGTCCGGCGACTTCCTGGTGCTCGACGGCGCTTCCGTGGCGGAAGACGCCCAGCTGTCCGGTGGTTCGACCATCGGCGTCGCGGCCGTGGTCGGCTCCGGCGCGAAGATCGACGGCTCGGTGCTGTTCGACGGCGCCGCGGTGTCCGAAGGCGCGATCGTCGAGCGCTCGGTGCTCGGGCACGGCGCGCGCGTCGGCGCCGGTGCCGTCCTGCGCGGGGTCGTGCTGGGCGACGGCGCGTCCGTCGGCGCCGGCTGCGAGCTGCTCGACGGCGCGCGGATCTGGCCGGACGTCGTGCTGCCGGACGGTTCCGTCCGCTTCTCGAGCGACGCCTAGCGATGTACTGGCGTCCCGCGTTCGAGGTCGACCTGGGCGGCGTCCTGGGTCCGCTGAAGCGCGGGCGCGGATCGCTCAACATCCTCACCGACGAGCGCGGCATCACGTGGCTCGCGTCGAACACGCCGGACGGCCCGGGCACGCTGGCCCTGCGCAAGCTGACCGACGGCCGGATCGAGGCCGCGGCCTGGGGTGACGGTGCGGACCGGCTGCTCACCGGCGTCCCCGCGCTGCTCGGCGCGAACGACGACGACTCCGAGTTCGTCGCGCACCACGACGTCGTCGCGCGCGCCCGGCGGGAGAACCCGGGGCTGCGGCTCGGCGCGACCGGCGTGGTGTGGGACTGGCTGGTGCTCGCGGTGCTGGAGCAGAAGGTGACCGGCAAGGAGGCGATCCGGTCGTGGGCCGAGCTGTGCCGCCGATTCGGTGAGCCGGCGCCCGGCCCGGGGCCGGAACGGCTGCGCGTGCCGCCGACGCCGGTGGCGCTGCGGTCGCTGCCGGACTGGCACTGGCACCGCGCGGGCGTCGACATCAAGCGCCGCACGGCGTTGCTCAACGCCGCGCGCGTCGCCGGTCACCTGGAGCGGGCGGTGGAGCTGGGCGGCCTGGCGGGGCGTCACCTGCTGCGGCACGTGCCGGGGATCGGCGTGTGGACGGCGGCGGAGGTCGCCCAGCGCGCGTGGGGCGACCCGGACGCGGTCAGCTTCGGCGACTACAACATCCCGTCGATGGTCGGGAACGCCGTGCTGGGCTTGAAACTCGACGACGCGGGGATGGCGGAGGTGCTGGCGCCGTACGCCCCACAGCGGCAGCGGGCGGTGCGGTACCTGGAGGCGGCCGGGCACCGGCGGCCACGGTTCGGGCCGCGGATCGAGCTGCGCGACTACCGCGCGATGTGACGACCCGGAATGCCATGAAGGGCACCCTCATGGCTTTTACGTCCATGAGGGTGCCCTTCATGGCACCCGGCTACTGCTGCGGCGGGTAGGGCGGCTGCTGACCCGGGTGGGGCGGGTACGGCTGCTGGCCCGGATATCCCTGCTGCGGCGGGTATCCCGGCGGCTGCTGGCTCGGATAGCCCGGCTGGGGCGGATAAGGCGGCGGGTAACCCGGGTACCCCTGCTGCGGCGGGTACGGCGGCGGCTTCGGCTTGTTGTTCACGGTGATCAGGACGACCACCACCGTCGCGACCAGAGCGATCGGCACCAGGATGATCAGGAGCAACAGCACGCTCATTCGGTGATCAGCTCTTCCCTTCGTCGAGTGCGGCGCGGGCGATCGCGAGCGCTTCCGCGTCGGCCAGGCCCAGCTTGCGGGTGAGCGCAGCGTATTCGGCCGCGGCCTGCTGGGCGCGGCGGCGGCTCTGGTCGCCCGAAGCCGCGACGAAGCTGCCCGCCCGGCCGCGCGTTTCGATCAGCCCGGCTTCCTCCAGCTCGCGGTACGCGCGGGCCACCGTGTTCGGGGCGATCCCCAGGTCGGCCGCGAGCTGCCGGACCGTGGGCAGCTTCGTGCCGACCGCCAGCGAACGGTCGTTGATCCGCGTCGCGAGCCCGGACCGGACCTGCTCGAACGGCGGGACGGGCGAACCGCTGTCGAAGGGGATGATCACCAGCTCTGCGGACCCGCTCCCGGGCCCGGCGGCCGCTGCCCGTACGGCCCCTGCGGCGCGTACTGCTGCTGGGGCATCGGCTGTGACGGCGGGTACCCGGGCTGCTGCGGAACCGGCTGCGAAGGCGGGAACCCCTGCTGCTGCGGCGCGAAACCCTGCCGCGGCGGATACGGCTGCTGCGGCGCGGGGAACCCCGCGGATCCCGGCGGCGGCGCGAACCCTTGCTGCGGCGGGAAGTTCGCCGCGGGCGGGAACTGCCCGCCGTTCTTCATCGCCTCTTCGCGGCGCATCTTCGACACCCGGACCGCCACCACGATCACGAACACGATGATCGCCAGGATCAGCAGGCCGACGACGATGTAGCCGAACACCCCGCTGTCCCCACCGCTGCCTGAGTGGTAGTGCACCCGCTCGAGGAACTGCGTAGCCATGTGGTCCTCCCTCCGGGCCCCAGGCTAGTGCCCGGCACCGACAGGAACGGCCGCTTTCACCAGATCGGCGAGATCTTCCGACCCCGCCGGGAGCGCGTCGGCCGGCCACCACCGCAGGTCGTCGGACTCGTCGCTGCGCACCGGCGAAGCCCCCGCCGGGGCGTGCACCGCGTACCGGACGTCGAAGTGCCGCGTCGGCACGCCGAGGGAGCACGTGATCGGGTGGACGTCCAGGTGCACCGGCTCGGCGGAGATCCGCAGCCCGGCCATGCCGGACTCCTCGGTGGCCTCCCGCAGGGCGGCCCCGGCCAGCGAGACGTCGGAAGGTTCGCAGTGCCCGCCGAGCTGCAGCCAGCGGCCGACCCGCGGGTGCAGCGTGAGCAGCACCCGCGTTCCGGTGTGGTCCAGGACCACCGCCGACGCCGTGAGGTGCCCGGCCTCGCACGAGCGGCGGCAGGAATCCTCGCGTGCCGCGAGGAACCCGAGGAACGCCTGCCGCAGCGACTCCTGGGAAGCGAGGGCGGGCCGCCACGAATCCAGCGTCGTGACAGCGTCTTCGTGCAGGCTCACAGCTCCAGCAGTCCTTCCCCGGGGGTGATCGGCCCGCGCGGGCCCGGGTCCGACGCGGGGACGCCGATCGCGACCGAGCCGAGCGGCTGCCAGCGCTCGCCGAGGCCGAGGACGTCCCGGACGATGTCCGCGGCGAAGATCGTCGACCCGATCCAGCACGAACCGAGCCCTTCGGCCGCCAGCGCGACCAGCAGGCCCTGCACCGCGGCGCCGCCGGCGACGGTGAACATCGTCTTCTCGCAGTCGTTGCGGCGGGCGTCGCGGTAGGTGTGCGCGCCGTCCGGCACGAGGAACGGGATGACGATTTCCGGGGCCCGGTAAAGGATGTCGCCGCGGTTGAGCCGTTTCGCGACCTGCTCCGGCGTGAATTCGTCGCCGTTCAGGTCGGCTTGCCACGATTCGCGCATCGCGTCGAGCAGCTGCTTGCGCTTCCCGCCGTCGCGCAGCCACACGAACCGCACCGGGTGCGTGTGGTGCGGTGCGGGCGCGGTCAGTGCGGAGGCCACCGCGCGGCGCATCGCGGCGGGGTCCACCGGCTCGTCGGCGAACTGCCGCACCGAACGCCGGGCCGGCACCGCAGCCCGCCGCCCCTGCTCGATGGCCTCGTTCGTGCCCAGCCGGAAGAGGTCCTCCTCGAGCGGGCGGACCAGGTTCCGCGCCGTCGAGCCGTCGTCGAAGATGTCCAGGCCGCGCACGACCGCGACCGGCGTGCCGCCGAGCTTGCCCTTGACCAGGTCGGCGGCCGCGGCGAGCTCGTCGGCGACCGCGACCTCGGTGACGGCCAGCTCGTTGCCCTGCCCGTCGACCTCGCCGCGGTAGGCGTGCAGCACGCGCAGCCCGGACGAGCCGATCGCGGCGTCGGTCTGCCCGACCCGCCACGCGCGGCCCATCGTGTCCGTGACGACCACCGCGACCTCGACGCCGATCCGCTCGCGCAACCCGTTGCGCAGGGCCAGGGCCGACGCGTCCGGGTCGGCCGGCAGCAGCGCGACCTCGTCGCCCTCGACGTTCGACGCGTCGATGCCCGACGCCGCCTGCACGATCCCCAGGTGGTTCTGGGTGATCACCGTGCGCGCGATCCGCGCGACCACCCGGATGGCTTCGCGCTCGACGAGCTTCCGGCGCTCGGCGTCGCGGACCTCGGGGTCGGCGGGCACCTTGACGAGCCTGCCTTCGGCCTTCGAGACGATCTTGCTGGTCACGACGAGGACGTCACCGGAGCGCAGCCAGGGCGCGGCCTTGACGATCGCGCCGGTCAGGTCGTCGCCGGGGCGGAACTCCGGCAGCCCGCTGACGGGCAGGATTTCGAGCTTGGGGGAGGCGTGGTCAGTCAACAGGGGCTCCGGCCAGTTCGAGGGCGGCGCGGGCCATCGCCGCGGTCGCGTCCACATCGGACATCAGCAGCGGGACGTCGCGGACGGTCACACCCGGCACGTCCGCCGTCTCGCCTTCCGCGATCAGCCAGCCGTCGAGGACGCCGTCGGCCTTGCGCGAGCCGTAGTGCCGGCCCACCGCTTCCGCCGACGTCTCGACGCCGATCGCGGTCAGGCACGCGTCGGCCATCCCGCGCAGCGCCTTGCCGCCGATGATCGGCGACACCCCGACGACACCCGCTGACGTCTTGCGCAGCGCGTCCCGGACCCCGGGCACGCCCAGCACGGTGCCCACCGACACGACCGGGTTCGACGGCGCGAACAGCACGGCGTCCGCGTTCTTGAGCGCGTCGAGCACGCCGGGCGCGGGCTTGGCCTCGTCGGCGCCGACGGCGACGATCGAGTGCGCCTTCGGCTCGGCGCGGTAGCGCACCCACCACTCCTGGAAGTGCACGGCCTTCTGCTGGCCGTCCTGCTCCGGGTCGTCGATGACGACGTGCGTCTCGACGCGGTCGTCCGACATCGGCAGCAGCCGGACGCCGGGCTGCCAGCGGTCGCACAGGGCCTCGGTCACCGCCGAGAGCGGGTAGCCCGCGCGCAGCATCCGCGACCGGATCAGGTGGGTGGCGATGTCCTTGTCGCCGAGGCCGAACCAGCTCGGCTCGGCGCCGTAGGCGGCCAGCTCCTCCTTGACGACCCAGGTCTCGCCCGAGTGCCCCCAGCCGCGGTCCTTGTCGATCCCGCCGCCCAGCGTGTACATGCAGGTGTCCAGGTCGGGACAGATCCGCAGCCCGTGCATCCAGACGTCGTCGCCGGTGTTGACCAGCGCCGTCACCTCGTGCTCCGAGCTGGAACTTCCTTCGGCGGGCATGCCCAAAGCCGCCTTGACACCCAGCAGGAAGCGGGCCCCGCCCACTCCGCCGACCACTACCACGATCTTCACGACGTCGAATCCTCGCACGAGCCGGGTGCGGGCACCCAGTACCGGTATCTGTGGTGCGGGGCGTAGCCGAGCCCCGCGTAGAGCGCGAGCGCGCCCGAGTTCCCCTCCGCCACCTGCAACACCGCCTGGTCCGCTCCGTGTTCCGCACCCCACGCGTGCAGGGCGCCCATCAGCGCCGACGCGAGCCCGCGGCGCCGGAAGGCGGGGTCGACCTCGAGGCGGCCGACGTGCAGCCAGCCGTCGACCAGGGCCCCGCGCACGACGCCGGCGGTGGCGCCGTCGAGCGTCGCGACGCCGTAGCCGACCTTCCCGCCGGTCAGGACGCTCCGGGCGGCCTCGGTGTCCTCGCCGGGGCCGAGCGTGAGCTCCCACCAGGCGGGCGTCGGCTCGTCGTGCACTTCGACGCCGTCGAGCGCGGATGTGCCGGTGAGCGGGGCGGTGAGCACGACGACCTCGTGACCGCGGTGGTGCCGGGTCGCCTGGGACCAGCCCTCGGCGACGATCGCGTGCTCGTTCGGGCTGTCGCGGATCACCTGCACCATCGGCTGAATCCCCCGATCGTGGGCGAAGTCACACACCGCGCGCAGCGCCTCGGGGACGGGCCGGCCGGGGTCGCCGACGGCGAGTGCGCTGTTCGCGCGGCCGGTGAACCCGTCCGCCCAGCGCAGCCGCCAGTTCCCCAAGGGTTCTTCGAGCAGTGGCGGCCATGCTCTGCTGCAGGCGATTTCGAGCGTCTCGGGTGCGTTCACGGCTAGATTGTCCCCAAGGCCGCGAACGACGCGGAGCGGATTTTCCGAGGAGGTGGGCCGTGGGCATCCAGCGCAAGGACGAGCGGCACAACGAGAAGCTCGTCGACGAGATCTCCGAGGGGTTCAACCGCGCCGTGGGGGAGAAGAAGCCCGAAAATGACGCGGACGAGGCGCCCAAGCCGCGCTTCGTCATCACCGGCGACGCCCGGGCCACCCCGCCCTCGCGCCGCCGGGAGAGGTGAGCACGCGCCATACCCGGGGTATGGCTAAGGCTTGCCTCACCAACCGAACGGGTGGCCGAACCGCGTAGTGTCGGCCACGACTGGCTGTTTGCAGAGAAAAGCAGGAGTGCGCAGTGACCTACGTGATCGCCGAGCCCTGCGTCGACGTGCTCGACAAGGCGTGTATCGACGAGTGCCCCGTGGACTGCATCTACGAGGGCGAGCGGATGCTGTACATCCACCCCGACGAGTGCGTCGACTGCGGCGCCTGCGAGCCGGTCTGCCCGGTCGAGGCGATCTACTACGAGGACGACGTCCCCGACAACTGGTCGGACTACACCAAGGCCAACGTCGACTTCTTCGACGAGCTGGGCTCGCCCGGCGGCGCGTCCAAGGTGGGCAAGACCGCGCACGACCCGGCGTTCATCAAGGCGCTGCCCCCGCAGGGCGAATGAGCCGGGTCGCGCTGCCCGACTTCCCCTGGGATTCGCTCGCCGAGGTCAAGGCCAAGGCGAGCGCGCACCCCGGCGGGGTGGTCGACCTCTCCATCGGCACGCCGGTCGACCCGGTCCCGGCCGGCATCCGCGACGCGCTCGCGTCCGTGTCGGACATCCCGGGCTACCCGACGACGCACGGCATCCCGGCCCTGCGCGCGGCGGCCATCGCCGCGTTGGGCCGTCGGCACGGCATCACCGGCATCGAGGCGGACGCGGTGCTCCCGACGATCGGGTCGAAGGAGGCCGTGGCCTGGCTGCCGCGGCTGCTCGGCTTCGGTCCCGGCGACGTCGTGGTCATCCCGGAGCTGGCCTACCCGACGTACGAGGTCGGGGTGCTGCTGGCGGGCGCGTCGATCCTGCGCTCCGACGGCCTGACCGCGCTCGGCCCGCAGAAGCCCGCGATGATCTGGCTGAACTCGCCGTCCAACCCGACCGGCAAGGTGCTCCCGGTGGAGCACCTGCGCAAGGTCGTCGAGTGGGCCCGCGAGCGCGACGTCGTCGTGGTGTCCGACGAGTGCTACCTGGCTCTGGGCTGGGAGACCTCGCCGCTGTCGGTGCTGCATCCGGACGTATGCGACGGCCGGATGGACGGCCTGATCGCGGTGCATTCGCTGTCCAAGTCCGCGAACCTGGCCAGCTATCGCGCCGGGTTCCTGACCGGCGACCCGAAGCTGATCGCGCAGCTGCTGGAGATCCGCAAGCACGCGGGCATGATCGTGCCGCGCCCGGTCCAGGAGGCGATGGTCGCCGCCCTGACCGACGACGAGGCCCTCGCCGCCCAGCGCGAGCGGTACGCCCGGCGCCGGCTGGCGCTGCGGAAGGCGTTGCAGGACAACGGTTTCCGGATCGACCACTCCGAGGCCGGGCTGTACCTGTGGGCGACCAGGGACGAGTCCTCTTCGGCGACGGTCGAGTGGCTGGCCGACCGCGGGATCCTGGTGGCCCCGGGAACGTTCTACGGCCCCAAGGGCGGCAAGCACGTCCGCGTCGCGCTGACCGCGACGGACGAGCGCGTCGACTCCGCCGTGGAGCGCCTCACCGCTTAAGACCGAAACTGTCGGTGCTCCCGGCTAGGTTGCGGTTGTGACGACGATCGAGCTGGCCCGGTTCCGGGTCGAAGACGCCGCGGTGGACCGGCTGGTGGCCGAGCGCCCGGCGATGGTCGAGGCGATGCGCCGGCGGTTCCCCGGCTGCCTCGCCGCGTACCTGACCCGCGAGGACGACGGCCGCTGGCTGGACGTCGTCCTGTGGCGCAGTCGCGCCGAGGCTGAGGAAGCGGCCCGGTCGATCGACACGGTGCCCGAGTGTGCCGCCTGGTTTCGGCACATCAGCGCGTCTTCGGGGCTGCGTCACGTCGAAGTCGTCGACGCCTGGCCGGACCCCGCCTGAGGCCCGGCGGTCGCGGTCAACGCACGGAGCTGTTCGGCCAGCCGATCGAGCTCGGCCGTCGCCGCGGGCGCGGTGCTGCTGAGCCCGCTGTGCACGGCCGTCGAGCTCCGCAAGAAGCGCCGCAGCACGGCCACGAGCAGTCCTTCCGGCAGGGCCCGCAACGCGACGAACCCGCGCGGGACCAGCGGCATCGGCAGGGCGCCCAGGTTCCGCCGCATGAGGCGGAGCATGCCGCGGACCGCGGCCGGATCGCCGGCCAGCGCCACCGGACCGCCGGCCGCCTCCACCGCCTGTCCGAGCGGCACTTCGAACGCGGCGTGCGTCTTGAGCCAGGCGTCCATCCGCGGCTGGGCCTTGGCGTTGATCCCGGCGCGGCGGAACGTCCGCACGATCCGGTCCACGCGCGGGGTGAGCCGGCCGTCGGGTTCGCCGATCGGTATCGGGACCAGGCGGGTCAGCGGGCCGGCCGCGCGGTGGCGGACCACATCGCCGTCCATCGTGCCGCCGTCCGAGGGAAAGCCGAGCAGTACCCGCTCGTGACCGAGCACCGCGCCCAGCGGCTCCGCGCCGGCGGCCCAGTTGAGCAGGAACAGCACGTCGCCTTCGACGTCGGCGAGTGACTCCAGCACCGCGTCGACCTGATGGGCGCGGACGAAGACGGCGATCAGGTCGTACCCGCCGGCCGGGTGCTCGACCACCGGCACCCCGACCCGCTTGACGTCCGGGCTGTCCTCCTCGGCGAGCAGCACGCCGTGCCGGCGCAGGGCGGCCAGGCGTTCTCCCCGGGCGAGGAGCGAGACGTCGTGCCCGGCCTCGTGCATGCGGGCGGCGGCCACGCTGCCGGTGACCCCGGCGCCGTAAACGAGCAGCTTCATGACGACCTCATTCATTCATACGTTCGTTTGATTCATACGTCCGTATAGTAGCCACACGTGGCGCCACCCGACACCCGCTCCCAGCTCCTCGACGCGGCCGAACGCCTCTTCGCCGAGCACGGTTTCCGCGGCGCCTCGGTCCGCGCGATCACCGATCTCGCCGGAGCGAACCTGGCCGCGATCGGGTACCACTTCGGTTCGAAGGCGGAGCTCTTGGCCGCGGTCGTGCGCCGGGTGGTCGAACCCATCAACGTCGCCCAGGCCGCCGGGCTCGACCGGCTGCTGGCCCGGACCCCGGACCCGCCGGTCGCCGAACTGGTCGAGGCCTTCGCGGGACCGTTGTTCGACGCGATGCTGGCGGGCGACGAGGGCGGCGCCCGGACGTCCCGGCTGATCATGCGGATCTTCGGCGACCCGGCCGAGGAGATGCGTGCCTGGACCGGCTCGGCCGAGGCGACGATCCGCGATCGCTACCTGGCGGCCTTCGGGCAGGCGCTGCCCGGCCTTTCCGCGGGGGAGCTGTGGTTCCGGATCCGGGGGATCCTCGCCGTGGCGGCGGTGGACCGCGTCGACGGCTACAACGAGACGTCGCCGGACTGCCGGTCCCCGGCGGCGGGCGAACCGGCCCGGCGCTGGGCGATCACGTTCCTGGCGGCGGCGATGAGCGCGCCGCCTAGTAGTCCCGGCCCGTGAACCCGCGGTAGACGAACCGGGTGAGTGCCTCGATCGCCTCTTCGTCGGTCGGCGGTGCCCACCCGGCCGGGGCCGGGTCGAGCAGCCACATCTGCGCGAAGCTGTCGACCAGCTGGTACATCATCGCGATCGACAGCTCCGTGCTCGCCGGCAGCCGCATCCCGGCCGCCGTGACGTGTGCCAGGTGGCCGTTGAGGTCCGATGCCTGGGTCGCGCCGAAGCTTGCCAGCGTGCGGGCGAACGCGTCGTTGACCATCGACGCCTGGCGCAGCGCCTGCATCGTCGACGCGTGCTCCTTGTAGAAGTCCCAGTACTGGGCCACGTGCCAGCGCACCGCCGCCGGGTCGCTGAAGTCCGACAGGTGCCCCTCGGTCAGCGCGCTTTCGTCGCCTGAGGCCGCGATGTCGGCGAGGAGTGACTCGAGCAGCTCCTCCTTGCCCGCGAAGTGGTTGTAGAACGACCCCGCGGCGCGGCCCGCCTCGGCGGTGATGTCCGTGATCTTCGTGTTCAGGTAGCCCTTCCGCGCGAACACGCGCCGGGCCGCCGCCTTCAGCGCGGTCTCGGTCTCGGCTGCCTTCTCCTTGCGGTTCACCGCCACCTCCTTGACGCCGGACGCTAGCAGTGCCATTCTGAATCCAGATTCACTGAATTTCAATTCACTGGGAGGACGAGATGGACACTCGGGTGCTGATCGCGGGGGCGGGGCCGACCGGGCTGACGCTGGCCATCGAGCTGGCGCGGCGCGACGTCGCCGTGCGGATCATCGACAAGGCCGAGACGTACTTCGTGGGCTCGCGCGGCGACGGGCTCCAGCCGCGCACGCTGGAGGTCTTCGAGGACCTCGGCGTCCTCGACGCGGTGCTCGCGGCGGGGGCCGCGCCGGTGCCGATGAAGATCCACCTCGGCGGCGAGGTCGTCGGCGAGCGGATGATGTTCGACCCGGTCGAGCCGACGCCGGCGAAGCCGTACCCGACCGGCTGGTTCCTCGGCCAGTCGCAGACCGAGGGCATCCTGCGCGACCGGCTGGCCGAGTTCGGCGTGCGCGTCGAGCTGAACACCGCGCTGGCCGGCTTCGAGCAGGACGCCGACGGTGTCACGGCCACGCTGAGCACGGGCGAGACCGTCCGCGCCGAGTACCTGGTCGGGGCCGACGGCGGCAAGAGCTTCGTCCGCAAGACGCTGGGGATCGCGTTCGAGGGCAGCACCGACGAGTCGATCCGGATGCTGCTCGGCGACGTCCACGCCGAGGGGCTGGACCGCGCGTACGGGCACTGGTTCGCGGCGCCGGAGGACCCGATGAGCGGCATGATGTTCAGCCCGCTGCCGGGCACGCCGTGGTTCCAGTTCGGCGCGCCGCTCGGTGACGGCGAGCTGGACGTCGAGACGGCCCTGCCCGCGGTCCAGGCCCGGCTCGACGCGTTGAGCGGCGGCACCGTCAAGCTGTCCGACCTGGCCTGGTCGACGGTGTGGCGGCCGAACGTCCGGCTCGCGGCGCGCTTCCGCGACGGCCGGGTCTTCCTGGCCGGCGACGCGGCGCACGTCCACCCGCCGACCGGCGGCCAGGGCCTGAACACCGGCGTCGGAGACGGCTACAACCTGGGCTGGAAGCTCGCCGACGGCTCACCCGAGCTGATCGACAGCTACGAGGCCGAGCGCCGCGCGAACGCGGCGCGGGTGCTGGGGATTTCGACGGAGCTGATGCAGAAGTACGTCGACGGCGACGAGGACGCGCACAAGCGCGGCGAGGACACCCAGCAGCTGGACATCAGCTACCGCGGCGGCCCGCTGTCCCCGGCCGGCACCGGCGCGCTGCGGCCCGGTGACCGCGCCCCGGACGCGCCGCTGGTCGACGCGAACGGCAAGCGCGTGCGGCTGTTCGAGCTGTTCCGCGGCCCGCACGCGACGGAGCTGGTCTTCGGCGACGGGCCTTCGGAGGGGTACCGGATCCTGCCGGCCGGCAGCGTCGCGACGGGCACCGACCTGGTCGACGAGGGTGGCCACGCGTACGCGGCGTACGAGGCCGAGGGCGGCCGGCGGGTGCTCATCCGGCCGGACGGGTACGTCTGGACGATCGACTGATCACGACATCCCGCCGTGCGTGGAGTTGTCGTAGGTGCCGTTCGGCTTGGCGCGGTACGGGTAGCGCCCGAGCTTCCGCCCGCGCCGCACCCGGCGGCCCAGCAGGACGCCGACCGTGAGGATGACCAGGAAGAGCAGGACCACGCCGCCGATGCCCAGGGTCAGTGCCGTCGCCATCAGCCGAGCCTACGGCTCTCGGCACCGGGTCCAGGGCGGCCGAAATGCCCGGCTCCGCACGTCTTGAATGAGTCATTCAGGTCTTCGGAGGTCCTGAATGACTCATTCAAGACCTTTCGGCAGGCGCACCCGGTCAGGCGTGCAGGGCCTTCGCGGCGTCGTCGACCGCGGCCCAGGAGGCGCGCCAGGTCGCCCGGGCCTCGGCGCGGCGGGCCAGCTCGCGCTCGGCGATCCGGCCGGCGACGAAGCCGACCTCGCCGTCCGCCGTCTCCAGCACCGTGCGCATCCGCTCGGCCGCGATCACCGCGTCCTGGTGGTCGCCGAGCACCGTCTGGAAGTCCCGCGTCGCCTTGATCAGCTTCTTGATCCGCTTGGCCCGCTTCTTCTTCGCCGACGTCTGGGCCAGCTCGGCGGCGTAGCGCAGCTTCTTGCCGTGGATGCGCAGGGCGTGCAGGTCGTCGTCCGGCGGGTCGGCGGGCAGCGCGCGGACGGCCTTCGAGAGCTTGCGGTGCGGCTTCGCCAGCCCGGCGACCAGGTCGTGCCGCTCTTCCGCCGCCGTCGAGGCCGGCGTGCCCCGGGTCAGCAGGCTGACCTCCTGCAGCAACGTCGAGTAGCGCGCGCTCGACAGCGCCCGGGTCAGCCGCCGTTTCGCCGCGGCGCGCTCGGTGACGAACAGGGACACCAGCCGGCGCCCGGCGGGCTGGTCGCGGACCTCGAAGTCGGCGATGACCTCGCGCACGTGCCCGATCAGGACGTCGTGGTCCCGCACCTCGCCGAGCGACTGCCCGAGCCAGCCCAGCTCCGCGCGCACCGGCTCGGCGCCGTCCCCGACCAGCCGCCCGGACAGCTTGAGCACGCTGCGCATCCGCCGCAGGGCCACGCGCATCTGGTGCAGGTCCTCGGGGTCGGCGCCCGAGCGCGTACCCGGTTCGTACGCGAGCAGCGCGCGGATTTCCCGGTCGAGCTTGGCCCGCACGTGGTGAACCGCCGGATCCGCCGGGCCCGCCTCGACCGGAAGCTCCGGCAGGCCCAGCTCGGCCGGGGTACGAGGCAACGAATCGGTGGTCACCCCATGAATACTAAGTGAATTCCGCCGCTCAGTCGTTCGCGTGCAGGATCGAGTTCAGCTCGACGCCGGACCCCGTGCGCGGCACGACCTCGACCGCGCCGGTGCCCGAATTGCGGCGGAAGACCACGCCCGAGACGTTGTTGAGCTCGCGGGCCTTGACGACCTTGCCGTCGACGACGACCTTCGTCCCCGCCGTCACGTACAGCCCGGCCTCGACGACCGTGTCGTCGCCCAGGGAGATCCCGACGCCGCCGTTCGCGCCGATCAGGCAGCGCTCGCCCAGCGAGATCGTCTCCTTGCCACCGCCCGAGAGCGTGCCCATGATCGACGCGCCGCCGCCGACGTCCGAGCCGTCGCCGACCACCACGCCGGCCGAGATCCGGCCCTCGACCATCGACGCGCCGAGCGTGCCGGCGTTGAAGTTCACGAAGCCCTCGTGCATCACGGTCGTGCCGGACGCCAGGTGCGCGCCGAGCCGGACGCGGTCCGCGTCGCCGATCCGGACGCCGGCCGGCACGACGTAGTCGACCATCCGCGGGAACTTGTCGACGCTGTAGACGGTCACCGCGCCACGCGAGCGCAGCCGCAGCCGCGTCGTCTCGAAGCCTTCGACCGGGCACGGGCCGTGGTTGGTCCACACGACGTTCGCCAGCAGGCCGAAGATGCCGTCGATGTTCTGGCCGTGCGGGCGGACCAGCCGGTGCGAGAGCAGGTGCAGCCGCAGGTACATGTCGTGCGTGTCGGCCGGGGCGTCGGCGAGCTTGCCGATCGTGGTCCGGACGGCGACGACCTCGACCCCGCGGTCGGTGTCCGGGCCGAGCAGCGCCGCGGCGGCCTCGCCGAGCACCTCGGTGGCCTCTTCCTTGCTCAGCCGTTCCGTGCCCGCGGTGCCGCCGTCGGTCAACTTCGGCTGCGGGTACCAGGTGTCGAGGACCGTCCCGTCGGTCGCGACGGTGGCCAGCCCGACGCCGCTGGCGCCGGTCGTTTCGGGGTTCGGGCTCTGCTCGCTCACGGCCCACACGGTAGTCGAGTGACGCGGATCAACCAGTCGTGGGCCGGGCGTCGACCTGCTTCTTCAGACCGGACAGAGCAGCGGCGACGTCGACCAGCGCCTGCGTGCAGGGGCCGCCCGCGTCGGGCACGGTCGTGCACCCGGCGCTGCGGAACGCCTTGACTGCCGTGTCCAGCTTGTCGGCTTCGGCGACCAGTTGCGGGTCGCGGTCGTCCGCGCGCTTGCGGGCCGTGCCCGGGACGTTGGCGACCTCCGTGACGTACTTCTCACAGCCCTTCGGCAGCTGGGTGCGCGGGCTCGCGAAGCACTGGTCCGCGGTCAGCGCGTCCAGCTTCGTCGGGAGCGCGTCCGGGCCGGGTTCGCCGCCCTGCTTGGGGGTCGGGCCGGCTTCGTTTCCGCAGCCGGACAGGACCAGGACCAGCAACGCGCCGCCCACGGCGACCGGGAACCTACGCACACCCTCACGGTAGCGTGCCGGGCATGAGCCTCGACCTGCACGCCGACCCCGTCGACCTGACCGCCGCGCTCGTGGACGTCTTCAGCGTCTCGGGCAGCGAGGCCGAGCTGGCGACGCTCGTGCAGGAAGCGCTCGAGAAGCAGGCGCAGCACCTCGAAGTGACCCGCAACGGCGACGCGGTCCTCGCGCGCACGAACCTCGGCCGCGCGTCGCGGGTCGTGCTCGCCGGGCACCTGGACACCGTGCCGGAAAACGGCAATCTGCCTTCGCGGCGCGAAGGCACCGGCGACGACGAGATCCTGCACGGCCTCGGCACGGTCGACATGAAGGGCGGCGACGCGGTGTTCCTGCACCTCGCGGCGACGCTGCCGGAGCCGAAGCACGACGTCACCTTTGTCTTCTACGACAACGAAGAGATCGAAGCGGTCAAGAACGGCCTCGGCCGGATCGAGCGCGAGCTGCCGGAGTGGCTGGCCGGCGACCTGGCGATCGTCGGCGAGCCGTCGAACGGCGTGATCGAGGCGGGCTGCCAGGGCACGATGCGCGTCGAGCTGCGGCTCGCGGGCAAGCGCGCGCACACCGCGCGGGCGTGGATGGGGGAGAACGCGATCCACGCGCTGGCCGAGCCCCTGCGGCGGCTGGCGGAGTACACGCCGCGGGTCGTGGACATCGACGGGCTGACGTACCGCGAAGGCCTGCAGGCGACGTCGATCGGCGGCGGCGTGGCGGGCAACGTGGTCCCGGATTCGGCGGTGCTGACGGTGAACCACCGCTTCGCCCCGGACCGCGACCCGGCGGCGGCGGAGCGTCACGTGCGCGAGGTGTTCGACGGCTACGAACTGTCCGTTGTGGACCTTTCGCCGGGTGCGCTGCCGGGGCTGTCGGCCCCGGCGGCGGCGGAACTGGTGGCCGCGGCGGGCGGCCGCGCGGCGGCGAAGCTGGGATGGACGGACGTGGCCCGCTTCGCGGCGCTGGGGATGCCGGCGGTGAACTTCGGCCCGGGCAACCCGACCTTGGCCCACACCAAGCAGGAGAACGTCCGGACGGCGGAGATCCGCCAGGTGACCGAAGTCCTGCGCAAGTTCCTGTCCTGAGTGGTCGTCGTCACACTAGGGTGTGCTGAGCTGCGGTGACGCTCCGGCGCCGGACGTCACCGCAACTTTTCCGCGTTGCCGGCCGTATCTCCCGGTGAGGGTGAATCCGGGAGGGATCATGTCCAAAACCGCGAGACGGGCGGCGGCCGTCGCCGTGCTCGCGCTGGCGGTCGTCGGTGCTCTCACCGCCTGTGAGCAGCAGCCCGTCGCCGCGCCCGCGGCCGGCCCGATCGTCACCGCCATCGGGGATGCCACCGCGCTGCCGCCGCCGCCCGCCGAACAACCGCAGCAGCCGGTGCAGCAGAACGCCGAGGTCGCCGTCACCTTCCCGCGGACCGGCTCCGGCCAGTGGATGTTCACCCCGGGCAGCGACGAGGTGGCGGGCACGCAGGGCAAGCTCATGCGCTACCGGATCGCGCTCGAGACCGACATCGACGGCGTCGGGCCGGCCGCGTTCGCCAAGGCCATCCGCGGCATCCTCGGCGACCCGCGTGGCTGGACCGGCGGTGGCGAGTGGCGGCTGCAGCAGGTCGGGCCCGAAGACGACGCCGACTTCACCATTTACCTGGCCACCCCGGCCAGCCGCGACAAGCTGTGCGGCGGCTCCCCGGACGGCTACACGTCCTGCCGCAACGGCAGCAACGTCGTGCTCAACGTCGCCCGCTGGGCCAACGCCGTCCCGAACTACGGCGCCCCGCTGGACGTCTACCGCCAGTACATGGTCACCCACGAGACCGGGCACCGGCTCGGCCACGGCCACGAGCTGTGCCCGGGCCCGGGCCGGCCGGCGCCGGTGATGGAGCAGCAGACGCTCGGGCTGCACGGCTGCGTCCCGAACCCGTGGCCGTTCCCGAACGGCCGTGCGTACGCCGGCCCGTCGGGCGAGTACGACGACCCCATCCCGGCCGGCGACTCCTAGGCTTGCCGCATGCCGGACACCACTCCGACCTGGCGCCCCGTCGAGGACGACGTCGTCCAGGGGCGGCAACGCCTGATCTTCGTCAACGAACACGACAGCTGCAGCCTGACCACTCTCGCCGTCTACGCCGACGGCGTCGTCGAGTGGCCGTGGGAGACGACCGACTTCGACGGCCTCCGCACCGCATTCGCCGACGGCACCCTGACCCTGACCCCACCCGAGGACGCGAGGGTCATCGTGAACGGCACCGCCGCCGGCACCGCGCGGCTGGAGTCCTGGTTGACACCCGAACTCCTCATCGCGGACCTCTCCGACGAGGTGGATCGGCTCAACGACCGCCCGGATTCCTCCGGGCGCTGCCGGGACGCACTGGCCGCGTATGCCGCCGAGCCGAGCCCGGCCAACCTGGAGATCGTCCGCCAGCGGTACCACGCGGTGCCCGAACACCGGCGGATCTTCATGCTCGGCGACATGGACCAGAACGACGTCCCGGTGCGGATCCTGCTCGCCGAGGTGGGCGAGACGATCCCGGCCCGGAGCGAAGGCGCGACGCTCACGGTGACCCCGGAGGTCCGGGAGCGGGCGCTCGACTACTTCCGCCGGAGCGAGGCCGGTGTCGCCAGGGAGCAGGCGCGGCGGGTGGCGGACGGACCGGAGACGACCGTCCCGCTGGTCGTGGGCGGCACCGTTTACCCGAGCGGCTGGCCCGATCCGGCGGGTCTCGAGGTCCTGCAGACCGACTACCCGGCGGCGGTGACACACGGCGGGCGGGAGTACGCGAGCGTCATGCACGCCTACTGGGCGCTGTCCGCCGCCGACGCCGGCCGGCACGATCGGATCGCCGCCGCCTCCCGTGGCCTCGACGCCCGGACCCTCGGCGAAGAGGCGCCCCGGCGGCCGGGCTGGCCGGCGGCCCGGCTGGGGGTGATGGCCGCGCTGCTGCGGGAGAAGTTCGAGCGCCACCCGGCGATGGCGGCGACGTTGCTGGGCACGGGTGACGCCCGCCTGCTCTACGACGACTGGGCTTCGAAGTACTGGAGCTCGAGCGGCGCCAACTGGCTGGGGCGGCTCCTGGAAGTCGTCCGTTCCGAGCTGGCGACTCGTGAGTGGTAGGGGCGGCTCGGAAACCGCCCTACCGCTCACGACGTCTCAGCGGCCCTGCAACGACTTGACGTTGTCGCCGAAGGTCCAGCCCTTCGAGCCGTCCCAGTTGATCGACCAGTCCATCAGGCCCTTGATCCCCGGAACCGACCGCCACGCCTGGGAAACCAGGCTCGGCGACAGGTATCCACCACCCGCGCCGGGCTGGGCCGGCAGACCCGGGACCTGCTTGTCGTACGGCACCCGGATCGTCGTGCCCTGGATGACGAGCCCCTGGTTCAGGCACTGCGTCTGCACGGTGAAGCCCTGCACGGTCCCGGCCTGGTACGAATCGCCGGAGCAGCCGTACATGGACCCGTTGTAGTACTGCATGTTCAGCCACCACAGCCGGCCGTTGTCCGCGTACTTCTTGACGATCGGCAGGTACGCGCCCCAGATCGAGCCGTACGTGATGCTGCCGCCGGTGACGTACGCGGTTTCCGGCGCCATCGTCAGCCCGAAGTTCGACGGCATCTGCGCGAGGACGCCGTCGATGATCCGGATCAGGTTCGACTGCGACGCCGAGAGCGTCTTGATGTTGCCGCTGCCGGTCAGGCCGGTCTCGATGTCGATGTCGATCCCGTCGAAGTTGTACGCCTTGAGGATCGGCACGATCGTCGCGACGAACTTGTCGGCCACCGCCGACGAAGACAGGTCTATGCCGGCCGCCGCGCCGCCGATCGACATCAGGAGCGTGGCGCCCGCGGCCTTCGCCGCGCACATCTCGGTGGGCGTCGACACCTTGACGCCGGCGTCCATCCCGTTCTCCCACAACACGGTCCCGTCGGACCGGATCACCGGGAAGGCGGCGTTGATGACGTTGTAGCCGTGCTGTGCCATGCGGCTGTCGGTGATGGGCACCCAGCCCATGCCGGGGTGGACGCCGTTCGCGGCGCCGTCCCAGTTTTCCCAGTACCCCTGGAGGACCTTGCCCGCGGGCCGCGATTTCACCGCGCACGTGCCGGCCGACACCGCCCCCTGCGCGGGGGCCGGCACGAGCAGCGGGACGGCCAGCACCGCCGCCAGGAGGGTTCCGAAGAAGCGGGTTCTACGACCGGACATACCGGCTCCCATCGTCGTTGAGGGCGAACGCGGCGTGTCCGTCCACGATAGGGACCGGGGGAAAGCGCTGACTACCTACGAACGGGTGGTCTAGACAACTCCGGCAGGGCTGCCGAATGCCATGAGGGGCACCTTCATGGCTCTTAAGTGGCTCTTCGTACCGATGTGTGGGTGGTTGAGCGTGGCATGAAGGCGCACGCCGTTGTCCGGCTTAGTTTCTGGCTTGTCGAAGGTCAGCAACCAAGTGATCGGGGAACGGCGTGCGCAAGGCCAGCCTATGGCAGCGGCTGTTCAGTCTGG